>NZ_CAKRLH010000212.1 GCF_934359325.1 uncultured Porphyromonas sp. | reverse complement strand
CTAAAGGCGTAGAAAGACCCCGCATAGGAGTAGTCTCGCTCGCGCACCTGATAGGGCGTCTGATTGACATACAGCACAATGGCTATACCGGTCATGAAGAAGAGCGAAAGGATGATCCAGAAGTTCTGCCTGCTCCGCTCTCGTCGGCTCAGCAGCTGGGCAATCAGTCCCAGGAGACCGAGGATGAGGGGCAGCATGAAGTAGCGATTGTGTCCGGGGTTGTCGGTCACAAAGGAGGGTAGGTCCGTTTGCGGTCCGAGGAATAGCCCGTCTATGAAGGGGATGCCTGTGATCCAATTCCCCTTCGTCAGCTCTCCCTGTCCCTGGATGTCATTCTGTCGGCCGGAGAAGTTCCAGAGGAAGTACCTCCAGTACATATAATTGAGCTGGTAAGAGAAGAAGTAACGGAGATTCTCACCGAAGGTCGGCAGTGTCACCGTCTCCGCCTTCCCCGCCTGGTTCACCGTCTTCGTCTCTCCCTTCACCTCACCCCAGATCTCATACCCCTGCTTAAAGTGGGGCATCATATTGCTGTAGACGCGCGGGAAGAGCATCTTCATATCGCTCCTGTAGACCAGCGAGCTACTCTCCTGACGCTCGTAGTGATCTGGGTCATCAGGAGAGAGCTTATTGGTCCGGGCGTAGGTGACCTTGGTGGTCGTCACCGGCCGCCCCTGAGCATCGTACTCCGGCAGAGAGGCGTAGGTCTGTCCATAGATCAGCGGGGTACTCCCATACTGCTCACGAGAGAGGTAGTACCGGAGTGCAAAGACATCAGCAGGGGTATTCTGATTCATCGGGATATCAGAGTTCGCTCTCACCAGGATCACACCATAGGTGCTGATACCGGCGAAGAGGAGTCCCATCGCCATGGTCAGGTGCGCCAGTCGGTGAGCATCTGTCCGCTTGGAGTACCAGAGGTACCAGACAAGGGCAGCAATCACGATGATCGGGACGATCCAACCGCTGCCCATAAATGGGATCCCCAGCAGGATGCAGGTGGAGAGGAAGCCCACTCTGAGGAGGGTCATCGGCACCGGTCGTCTCATCGATGCATAGACGGTCAGACTCATCACAAGCGCCAGCACCAGGACGTAGCAGATCAGACCGCTATTGTAGCTGAGCCCAAGGGTATTAACGAAGAAGAGGTCGAAGTAGCCCGCCACCTCAGGCACACCCGGTATGATCCCGAAAAGGATCACCGCAACAAGGAGGAAGGAGAGCAGCGTAGCCACAAGTCCGCCCTTCCACGTTGCCTTGTCCGTCCGCTTGAAGTAGTATACCAGCGCCATCGCTGGGATCGCCAGCAGATTGAGCAGATGGACCCCGACACTCAGTCCCATAAGGTATGCTGTCAGTAGGAGCCAGCGATCCTCCTTGATCGGATTGCGCGTCTCCTCCCACTTCAGTATGAGGTAGAAGACGAGCGCTGTGAAGAAGTTCGAGAAGGCGTACACCTCGCTCTCCACCGCGCTGTACCAGAAGGTGTCGGTGAAGGCGTAGGTGAGCGAACCCACCAGGGCGCTCCCCAGTGCAATCCACGCATAGTCAGCGGGGATATCTGCCTCCTCGCGCCATGAGGCGGTGCGGAGGATGAAAGAGCGCCGGATCAGGTGGCTGATCGTCCGGAAGAGGAGGAGTATCGTCAGACCGGAGAGGAGTCCGCTCAGGGCATTGCCCGCTATGGCTATCCAGTCGCCATGAGCAGGAAAAAGCTCAGCAAAAGCATTGTATGCCAGCATATAGAATGGGGCACCCGGCGGGTGACCCACCTCTAGTTTGTGGAAGGTGGTAATGAACTCAGGGCAGTCCCATACCGAGGCACTCTTCTCCATGGTCACCCAGTAGACGATGGCAGAGATGGCAAAGACGAGCCAGCTCATACCACGCTCCAGGCACTTGTAGTTACTTCGTTGCATACTTATCTTCTCATCTGACCGTGACGTCACGATCAGTTGCAAAAGTAATGATTTTAGTCCGATAGGGATCCCCTTTCCCCGACCTGTCATAGGGCTGACGCATTTGAGTTTTACCTCGCGCGCCCGATCCCACAGGGACTTACCCCCCGGTCCCCCTCCTCCGACACCCCGCTCCCTACCGATCCTGCATTCATCCCCTATGCCTGCGGGAGGCGGATCCCGTCAGGGATCCTCGGCGCCGGGGAGTGTCGTATCGAGCTGGATAGAGTTCGGTGAATTCTAAACCCGGTATTAGTCATCACTAAACCCGGTAATAGTGATGACTAATACCGGGTTTAGTTTGGGGGTGTAGGGCTGATGCATTTGAGCTATACAGTAAACCATCTGATGCCCGTCAGAGAGGCTGATGCTTAGGGAGCGAGCATCCTTGTGATTGCGGTTACGCTGCTGATGGACGAGTCTCAGACGCGTCAGCCCTGTGACCTGTCATCCCTTTTCCTTTCCTGCCCCCCGTCGAGACTGTGGAGTACCTTGCCTTGATTAGGAAAAATATGGTATTTTTGGACAAAAGAAGACATTAAGTATGATAGGAGCAATTATCGGGGATGTGACAGGCTCATCCTATGAGTTTGACAATAATACGGAGGACTACGACCTCGACCTCTTCCGTGAGGGGACGACCTTTACGGACGACACTGTCTGTACTATAGCTGTGGCGGATGCGATCTTGCACCACAAGTCTTACGAGTCTGC
>NZ_CAKRLH010000211.1 GCF_934359325.1 uncultured Porphyromonas sp. | reverse complement strand
GGATATAATAATCTGCGATCTTGACCATCGGCTCCGATGGAAGGGAGGAGCATATGAGTTAATAGCGATATGAAGAGAACATACCAACCTCACAACACTAAGAGAAAGAATAAGCACGGCTTCCGCGCTCGCATGGCATCAGCCGGTGGTCGTCGCGTGCTGGCAGCCCGTCGTGCTAAGGGTCGCGCCAAGCTGAGTGTCTCGGACGAGTTTTCCGCTCGCTGATCTGAGGGTAGACCCTAAAGGCTTATAGACCTTGACTGACAACTGCTGTCGGTCGAGGTCTAACTTTTTCTAAAAGAAGCGTAATAATGAGGTTGTTTCCGCCGTATCCATAGCGTGTCCCTTGCTTTCCCACTATTTATCCCTAACTTTGCTCTACGCAAGAGCGACAGATCTCGTCTGAGTGTCGGCTCTTGGACTTAAGTTTGACACTAAACAACTACAGAAGATTATGAAACTAAGAAATGTAATCCTCGGCTCACTCCTCGGAGTATTTGCCCTCGGTGCAACGGCCAACGCTCAGATCGGCTTCATCGTACGTGGTGGCTACCAGGCTGCCAATATCACCGGTAGCTCATTTGATACCAAGATCGCTCACGGTGCTCGTGCCGGTGTCGCTGCCGACATCACCGTATATGACGGTGGTATGAGCCGTATCTCCATCCAGCCCGGTGTAGACTTCGCTATGAAGGGCTACAAGGTGGGTGAGATCAAGAAGGACGACAAGATCGCCGCCAGCAGCACCACCAATCTCTACTACGTAGACATCCCCGTCCTCGCCAACTTCGCTTTCGACCTCGGCAATGACCTCGGTGTCTTCGTCAATGCAGGTCCCTACCTCGGTGTAGGTGTTGGAGGTAAGACTACCATGGAGGGTAAGTTCTTTGGCTTCGATGGTAAGTCCGACAAGGACATCAAGCCCTTCGATCAGGACAACGGCTTCCTCAATCGTCTCGACTGGGGTGCTCAGGTCGGTGCCGGTGTGGAGTACAACCACTTACAGGTAGGTGTAGGTACGCAGTTCGGTATCGGTGATATCCGTAACGACAACTGGAAGAAGGGTAACGAGGACAAGGCTATCCGCAATAGCAACTTCTTCGTTACTGTCGGCTACCGCTTCTGATCCGCTTAGATAGAGCAGTAATAGCACAGGCGGGTCGTCTCTTATCGGAGGCGACCCGCCTTTTCTTCGTACATTTGTCCCACAGGACAGACACTCTATGGCAGCTCAAGGAGGAAATAAGCAGAAACTAAAGCAGCGACAAAAGCTCTCCGCCCGACAGATCCAGCTGATGCAGATGGTGATGCTCCCGCAGACGGAGCTGTCGCAGCGCATCAAGCAGGAGCTGGAGCGCAATCCCGCACTCGAGGAGGGAAGTGAGGAGAGGGACGACTACGAGGAACTCTCCGACACCGAGGAGCGATCCCCGGAAGAGATCGATGCCGGCGACTACACCGACGCAGACGATATCCCCGGATCTGCCTACAAGTACGGCGCCCGATCCGAGGGAGCCTCTGCGTCGGAGATCCCCTTCGCCGACACGCCGACGCTGACGGAGTACCTCCGTCGGCAGCTCTATATGACCGATCTCGATGAGGAGCAGCGGCAGATAGCTACCTTCGTGATCGGCAGTCTGGAGGACGACGGCTACCTGCGGCAGACTGTCGAGGGGCTGGCGGACGACCTGGCGATCTATCAGGGGATCTACTGCACGCCCGATGAGGTGGAGACGGTGGTCGAGGTGATCCGCACGCTCGACCCTGCAGGAGTGGGGGCAAGGGATCTCCGCGACTGCCTTCTTTTGCAGCTGGAGCGCCATGATCCGGAGTCGGATACTGTTCGGCTTGCGAGGCGCCTGCTGACCGACCACTTCGACCTCCTCTCCAGGCGTCACTACGCCGCTCTCAGTGAGGCCTGCGATGCAGATGATGATCAGATCCGCGAGGCAATCAGACTGATCGTCTCCCTCAACCCCACCCCCGGACTCGACTTCGGCACCAGGATGGAGGGCAATGCCCAGACCGTCATCCCTGACTTCATCGTCACGGAGAGCAATGGTGACCTTATCGTGACGCTCAATAATGGCGACATCCCTGAGGTGCGGGTCAATCGTCAGTTTGAGGAGGAGATGAGTGCCTACACCGGCGACCTGAGGGGACTACCGCGAGAGCAGAGGGAGGCGGGGAAGTTTGTCAAGGGCAAGCTCGATGCTGCCCGCACGTTCGTGGACATGATCCGCCAGCGACGAGAGACCCTAATGTCGACGATGATGTGCATCGTAGATATGCAGCGCGAGTACTTCCTCAGCGGAGATATCTCCACGCTCCGTCCGATGATCCTCAAGGACGTCGCAGACCGCATCGGGTACGACATCAGCACCATCTCCCGCGTCACGTCGACGAAGTATGTGCAGACCGACTTCGGCACCTTCCCCCTTCGCCACTTCTTCAGCGAGGGCACGATCCGGGACGACGGTGAGGAGGTATCCACGCGGCACGTGCGTCAGATCCTCCGCGAGATCATCGATGAGGAGGATAAACGTCGACCGCTGTCAGATGAGGCGCTCAGTAAGGCGCTTAAGGAGCAAGGCTACGACGTCGCTCGCCGCACCGTGGCTAAGTACAGGGATGGGATGGGGATCCCTGTTGCAAGATTGAGAAAAGAATTCTAAATTTGTACTGGAGATATTTGCCA
>NZ_CAKRLH010000210.1 GCF_934359325.1 uncultured Porphyromonas sp. | reverse complement strand
AAATGTACCACTAATGTTTCTGACACTCCAGACGGTCTGGCTCTTTGGCACTGACTTTGCCTAGTGAGATATGAACGAAAGACTAAGTCATACACATAGATCATGGATAAAAATCAGACGACAGGGAAGATTGGCGTGACGAGCGACAATATGTTCCCGATCATTAAGAAGTTCCTCTACAGCGATAATGAGATCTTCCTCCGAGAGATCGTCAGCAATGGCGTGGATGCCGTACAGAAGCTGAAGACTCTGGTCTCTAAGGGCGAGTACTCCGGAGAGGTCGGAGACCTGCAGGTGGAGGTAAAGGTCGATGGCGACAAGCTCATCATCTCGGATAACGGCATCGGAATGACCGCCGACGAGATCCATAAGTACATCAATGAGATCGCCATCAGCGGTGCCGAAGAGTTTGTCAAGAAGTACGAGGACCAGCACAGTATCATCGGGCACTTCGGTCTCGGATTCTACTCCTCCTTTATGGTTTCTGACAAAGTAGAGATCTACACTCAGAGCTACGACGAGACGGCTCCCAGTATCCTCTGGTCCTGCGAGGGCAATCCTGAGTACCAGATGGAGGAGGCAGAGAAGAGATCGCGAGGGACGGACATCATACTACACATCTCCGAGGAGGATAAGGAGTTCCTCGACGAGGATCGCATCCTGGCGCTACTCAGGAAGTACTGCAGCTATCTCCCCGTGCCGATCGTCTTCGGGAAGGAGAAGGAGTGGAAGGATGGCAAGCAGGTCGATACCGAAAAGCCCCGGGTGATCAATGAGACGGACCCGACTTGGATCACGCAGCCCGCTTCCCTCACTGATGAGGATTACAAGGAGTTCTATCGGACCCTCTTCCCCGGTAACGATGCGCCGCTCTTCTGGATCCATCTCAATATTGACTACCCATTCAACCTGACCGGGATCCTGTACTTCCCTCAGATCAAGTCCAATCTCGACATGCAGAAGAGCAACATCTCGCTTTACTGCAACCAGGTCTACGTGACTGACAATGTCGAGGGCATCGTCCCCGACTTCCTCAATCTCCTCCACGGTGTGATCGACTCACCGGATATCCCGCTTAACGTCAGCCGGAGCTATCTTCAGTCCGATGCCAGGGTCAAGAAGATCTCGACCTATATCACCCGCAAGGTGGCGGACAAGCTGGCGGAGCTCTTCAAGTCCGACCGTGCTGCCTACGAGGAGAAGTGGTCCGCACTCGATCTCTTCGTGAAGTATGGTATGCTGACGGATGAGAAATTTGCAGAGAGGGCGAAGGGGATCCTGCTTCTCAAGGACACCGATGAGAAGTACTACACACTCGAGGAGTACAAGACTCTGATCGAGGGCAACCAGACCGATAAGGACAAGAAGGTGGTCCATCTCTACGCGCAGGATCCGGATCGTCAGTACAGCTATATCCGTGCAGCGAAGGATAAGGGCTACAGCGTACTCCTGCTCAATGGTCCCCTCGACATGCACCTGATCGGGATGCTGGAGCAGAAGTCGGAGGATAGCCACTTCGTCAGTGTCGACAGTGACACGCTGGAGAATCTCGTACGCAAGGATGAGAAGCCTGTCGGTCATGTCGATATGACCGAGGAGGACCAGTCCATCCTGAGACAGCTCTTCCAGAGTCGGGTGCCTGAGGGCGATGATAAGCAGATGATCCATGTTGCTACTGCCAATCAGGGTGCCGAGGCTAAGCCGATCGTAGTTATCCAGAATGAGTATATGCGGCGCATGAAGGATATGGCGCATATGCAGCAAGGGATGGATATGTATGGATCCATGCCGGACAGCTACATGATGACCCTCAATCTTGACCATCCGCTGATTGGTGCGATCCTGAAGAGATTCCGAACCTCCGAGCAGATCGATGCCTACACTCAACTGATGGGTGACCGAAATGGCTACGTCGCTCGGCGGTCTGAGATAGACAGCCAGCTCTATGACGATAAGAATAAGCCCGATGAGGCGAAGAAGAAGTCTCTCGAGGAGGACCTCAAGGAGACCAATGCCCACATCGACGAGCTGGATGCGAAGCTCAGCACCATCTATGCCGACTTTGCGGCCGGACAGCCGATGATCGAGCGTTTGGTCGACCTGGGGCTGCTTGCGAGCGGTCTGCTGCGCGGCGAGGCACTGGATCGCTTTGTCTCAGATTCTATGAGTGCCATCTCGGACAAGGTGGATGACTGACTCTGACGGCTGAAATACAAGAGGGGCTGCACCGCTAATAGCGATGCAGCCCCTTTTGCTTGATATTATGATATCAGTGCTTACTCAGCCTTACTGGCCTTGCAGGCGCACTTTACAGCCTTCTCCGGTTCTGCGTACCACTCCTCGACGGTCTTCCAGTCGATGATCTCCCAGAGAGCCTTGAGGAAGTCTGCGCGCACGTTGCGGTAGTCCACATAGTAAGCATGCTCCCAGACATCGGCGGTCATCAGCGGGCAGAGATCCTTAGTGATCGGATTGTAGGCATTTGAGCCCTTGTCGATGCTGAGCTTTCCGTCCTTGTCAGCGACGAGGAATGCCCATCCGGAGCCGAAGAGCCCGGCTGCCTCCTCCTGGAACTTCTGCTTGAAGTCCTCAAAGGAACCCCACTCCTTCTCAATCGCCTCCAGCAGCTGGCCGGTAGGTGCCTTCTTGGCCTCGTCCTTGGGACGGAGCTGCAGGAAGAAGAGGTTGTGATTGAGGATCTGTCCGGCCTGATTGTACATCTTGCC
>NZ_CAKRLH010000209.1 GCF_934359325.1 uncultured Porphyromonas sp. | reverse complement strand
TGGCTTCGCCTCTCTTTTTACATCGCACCGGCGTGGACCCACTTACCGGAGTAAGTGAGTGGGGCAAAGTCCGGATCGGGATGGGTAAAGACGACCCTCACCACCACGATCAGCGTCGGCAGAGGGGCACGTCCCTCCTGGAGCTTCCGGAGGAGATCATACACCTCCCGCCCATGCTTGCGATAGATCATCTGCCCGTCGAGGGTAAAGAGCTCCAGCGTCGCCAGCTCCCCATAGATCGGCAGGAGTGCCATCATCTGCTTGTAGGTCAGTCGTGGATCGTCAGGCCAGAGTGAGGCCGGATCGCTCTCCACGGAGGCACTATTAGCACGACCGGGGGTACCACCCCGCGTCGCCTCGGAGGCTCTTCGCCAGGAGCTCTTCCTCGTCCCATCCGACTTAGGAGAGACCCGCTCGAGAGAGTACTTCGTCCGATCAGCAGTCGTATCTCCCAGCCACTGCCGCCGATAGGTCACCTGATCGACCACCTCACGATCCGCACGCGCTACCAAGCGGATCTCGCTATAATTTGGACTGAGAGAAGGGAAGTCGATTCGCTCAACAAAGGTCGATCGGTCTGAGATGGGATAAAGTCGCGCCAGGGCGGGAGGATAAGGGGTCAGCACAGTAAAGGCTCCGGGTGGCAGCGTATAGGGCGAGACTACCAGTGGCCAGTGAGAGAAGGAGGACGTGGGACTACTTCGGTAGCTCATATAGACCCCGTCCAGCTCCACCGGATGGGAGGAGTTATTATACAGCTCGATATACTTCTCCCCGACACTCTCCGGCGAGAGCATCAGTTCGCTCACCACCAGCTCTCCCGGTGCGACCTTAGTATAGGGTCTCATGAGGGACGGTTCACCAGGAGTGCCCCCCATCGGTGCGGTGGAGTAGCGCCACTGCGGCGGATCAGATGCGATACGCTCCAGGGAGTGCCCCTCCTTAGGCAGCCCCGGCTCATGGAGCCTGTCATCCACCACCACCTCATCGTACGGCTGCCCGTCACGCCCCTCCAGGGCAAGGGTAAAGGAACCGCTCATCGAGGGGAAGTGATCCATCGGCACCCTGACAAATCTTCCCCGAGCGAGAGTCAGACGTGACGAGTGAAGCACCGCATAGCCCCCCGGAGGCAGGGAGACCGCAGGTAGCTCGTAGGCTGTCGCTCGGTAGCGGAGGATCACTCGACTTAGGTCTATCGGCGACGTGCTCTTATTACAGATCTCCACATACGGTACCCGCGCCAGAGGCCCCAAAGACGGCGGATCGATCATGATCTCGGAGATCAGGAGGGAGTGACGACTCGTGTCAGAGAAGGGCTCGACCGTCGTCTCTATCTCGCCGACAGGGCCATCTGCTGTCTCCAGACCGGAGAGACGTATTTCAAGCGTACCAGTCGCAGGAGAAGAGGGACGAAGGATCACCACGCTAAGCCTCTCTCCATAGGCAAGGGACGCCTCGCGTCCACCCACCAGAGCTTTCGCCCTGGTAAGGTCTACCGAATGGCTGAGATAAAGTGCGATGCTGCCATCACGCCTCACCGAAGACCGGATCAGCCGTAGCTCTTCCCCCACGGGGTGAGGAGACCTGACCAGAGGCTCCGACCAGGAGACGAACTCCATCCGACTCGAGGTGTAGCTGACCCGCAGCGACATCACCGCATCGAGCCTGCCGTCCATCCGTATCGCCGTCGTCGCCCGACGGATCCCTCCCTCAGGAGAGAGGACACTCAGCGTCATAGACTCCTTCCCGTCATAGACCACCCGGAGCGACACCTTACGCCACTCCTGGTCAGGCAGCTCCATAGGCAGCCTTAGGACAGACTCCTCTCTGAGTGCGCCCTCTATGGGACGTGTCGTCCTCATCAGCTGCACCTGCATCCCCTTAGGATCGGGGCAAAGGGTGTAAGTCTCCGTGCCATCGGCAGTCTCGAGGGAAAAGAGATCCAGGGCAAAGGTATTGTACCTCGACGGACGCCTATCGTAGTGACACTCCATCTCCCAGGACACAGGCTCGCCCCGCCGGATCGCATAGGATCTGCTGATGATCGCTTGCTCCCGTCCCCGCGCCTGTGGAGCGAGAGAGATCATCCCCTCCTCGATGACGAAGAGGTCGGTGTCTCCCGTCCACTCCACATCCTGCGCCACAGCCTCAGGCAGCAGAGCGATGAGAGCAAGACAAGTCAGGATCCAGGGTCGACGACGATGTCCCATTCTTACAATGAAAAAAGAGCTACCGATCGGCACTCAAATGCTGATCGATAGCTCTTTGTTTCCTGTACAGAATCTATATCAGAAGGAACGACGCTCCTTGATACGAGCACTCTTACCGCGACGACTACGGAGGTAGTACAGCTTGGCACGACGTACGTGACCAACGCGGTGTACCTGGATGCTGTCGATGAAGGGAGAGTTCATCGGGAAGATACGCTCCACGCCGATGCCATTGGAGATCTTACGTACGGTAAAGCGCTTATTGACGCCCTCACCGGAGATACGGATCACATCGCCCTTGAAGACCTGGATACGTGTCTTGTCACCCTCCGTAATGCGATAGTTGACAGAGATCGTATCACCGCTCTTGAATGCGGGGAGCTCCTTCTCGGTAGCAAACTCCTGCTCGACTGCCTTAATTAAGTCCATGTCAGAAAAATGTAGCTTTATGAATTAGTCAAATCACTAAACGCAGCATTCGTGAGCCACATATATCTCTCACCAGAGGCTACGCAAAGCGGTGCAAAGGTACC
>NZ_CAKRLH010000208.1 GCF_934359325.1 uncultured Porphyromonas sp. | reverse complement strand
GAGGACTCCTTCGGCATGATCTGCGCCGAGGACGAGATCGGACTCGGCACCGCCCACGACGGGATCATGGTGCTGCCGGACGACATCCCCGCCGGGACCGAGGCGGCCGACTACTTCGGCGTACACTCCGATCAGGTGATCACGATCGACATCACCCCCAATCGCGTCGACGGTACCTCTCTCTACGGCGTGGCTCGCGACCTCTACGCTTACCTCCGCTCGCGCGGACTTCGTACGGCGCTCCACAAGCCTGAGGTGAGTGAGATAAAGGGGGAAGGACACCCAGTGAGCCTACATATCGATGCCCCGGAGGCTGTTCCTCGCTATGCAGGAGTGGTAGTACGAGGTCTGAAGGTCGGTCCCTCGCCGAAGTGGCTTCGCGAGGCACTTGAGACGATGGGCGTCCACCCGGTGAATAATGTGGTCGATGCTGCCAACTTTGTCCTCATGGAGATCGGACAGCCGCTTCACACCTTTGATCTCGATAAGGTCAAGGGCGGCGAGGTGCACGTCCGGCTCGCTAAGGCGGGTGAGAAGCTCACTGCACTGGACGGCAAGGAGTACGAGCTTACGGAGAGGGATCTGGTGATCGCCGATGCCGCCGATCCGATCTGCATTGCAGGCGTGATCGGTGGGAAGGACTCCGGCATCACTGAGGAGACGACCAATATGTTCCTCGAGTGTGCCACCTTTCACCCCACGTACGTCCGCAAGACCGCCCGCCGGCACGGGCTCAATACAGACGCCTCCTTCCGCTACGAGAGAGGGCTGGATCCCAATGAGATCCCCTACGCCCTCCGCCGCGCCGTGGACCTGATCACCGAGGTGGCAGGGGGCGAGGTGGCGAGTGCCATCTTCGACGAGTACCCCGATCCCGTAGGTCCCTACAAGATCGACCTCTCGTGGAAGCGACTCTACGACCTGATCGGCTTCGAGATCGACAAGGCTCAGGTGCGTAATATCCTTGAGTCGCTTCTGATCACCATTACCGGTGAGGACGAGGAGGGGATCCACGTGGAGGTACCGCGCTATCGCTACGACGTGACACATGACGTGGACCTGATCGAGGAGATACTCCGCATCTACGGATACAATACCTACCAGGCACCTGACCAGCGACTGACCCTGACGATGGGCGCGCCCTCCTACCAGGATCAGAGCGTCCGCTACCAGCAGGTGATCAGCGAGCAATTGGTGGGAGCGGGATTCTTCGAGATCCTGAATAACTCCCTCTCCAAGGAGTCCTACTACAGCGACGAGGAGAGCAGCAAGCGGGCAGTCAGGGTGATGAATCCCCTCTCCGCCGATCTCTCAACCCTTCGTCAGACTTTGGTCCACGGCGGACTGGAGTCGATTGAGCGGAATCTGAATCGCAAGGCGACGAACATCCGTTTCTTCGAGTTTGGCAACACCTACACCCGCGTCGACGAGAGGGAGGAGAATCCGCTACGTGGCTTCCACGAGAGCTTCCGCCTCGGGCTCTGGATGACCGGGGATACCGACACCGGCAACTGGATCACCCCTGAGCGGGAGGTCTCTGTCTATGAACTGAAGGGAGTCCTCGAGCAGATCCTGATTCGCATGGGCGTGAATGCCGGAGAGGTCAGCAGCGAGCAGAGGGAGGACGACCCGCTCTACGAGAAGTGCCAGATACTCTCGCTCAAGGGTGGCGAGGTCTTCGCCCGCTGGGGACTCCTCGACCGGGAGATGCTGACGACGATGCACGACATCGACGTGCCGGTCTACTTCGCTGAGATCAAGTGGGACATCCTGCTCCACCGCGTCCTCGGTCGACTGACCAAGGCGACGAGCATCCCCCGCTTCCCCTCCGTCAAGCGCGACTTCGCACTCCTCGTCGACAAGAGTGTCACCTTCGATACCATCAAGCAGGCGGCAGAGAAGGCGGAGCCCAAGCTGCTGAGGAGCGTCGAGCTCTTCGACGTCTACGAGGACAAGACCCTGCCCGAAGGCAAGCGGTCGTATGCGGTCACCTTTGAGCTCCTTGACCCAGACAAGACGCTGAGCGATAAGGCGATCGAGAAAGCAATGCAGAAAATTTTCAACCAAATCGAGCACGCTACCGGAGCGACCCTCCGATAAAACGGTCGACTGAGACTATAGATACAGACAATCATGGGAAGAGCATTTGAGTACAGAAAAGCGCGTAAGATGAAGCGCTGGGGTAATATGGCCCGCACCTTTACCAAGCTGGGTAAGGAGATCACTATCGCGGCACGCGACGGCGGTCCCGATCCCGACACCAACCCCCGCCTGCGCGTACTCATCCAGACCTCCAAGAAGGAGAATATGCCCAAGGAGAATGTCCAGCGTGCGATCAAGAAGGCGACGGACAAGGATCAGGCCAATTATGAGATCGTGACGTACGAGGGCTATGCTCCGCACGGCATTGCGATCTTCGTGGAGACCATGACCGACAATACGACCCGCACGGTGGCCAATCTCAGGAGCTACTTCACTAAGTTCGGCGGAAGCCTCGGGGTGAATGGTAGTGTGGAGTTCCTCTTTGATCACAAGGTGGTCTTCACCGTCACGCCCAAGGAGGAGGGCAAGGAGTACGATCCCGAGGAGCTGCTCCTGGAGCTGATCGATGCCGGTGCGGAGGATGTCTCCAAGTCGGACGACGGCTATACGGTGACGGGAGACTTTGCCGTCAATGGCGACCTGCAGTCCGCACTCGAGGGTATGGACTTCGAGATCCAGTCGGCAGACTTCATCCGCGAGCCTAAGATGACGAAGGAGATCACTCCCGAGGAGCG
>NZ_CAKRLH010000207.1 GCF_934359325.1 uncultured Porphyromonas sp. | reverse complement strand
CCCCAAAGGGGGGATGGGGGCGGGGGACTCTCGCCAAACTTTTTCCTCTAGTGTTGCACTTCGAAGTTGAACCTAGGTTTTCATTTTTTGCTCCTAACTCAGCTTGCGGAATTAAGGCCAGACTGCGGCATCGAGGGTTAAGGGATGCGGAAACAAATGATTAAAATTTTTCTTATCTTTATCGTCGAAAGGAGAGCAAGCCGTAGCGCTCTCTCTATCTTAGGTTTTCAATACTCATCACACATACATCACTATGCGACTTAATCTCACATCACAAATCTCCCTCGAGCAAGTAGAGGAGAGGCTCTACAAGCCTCGCAACAAGTACGAGGAGACCATGCTGACCAGCTACGAGCGGATCCCCACCCGCATCTACCCCTCTGATGAGCAGGCAAGTGTCGAGCTGGCACTTCGCATCGCCCAAGACATCACGTCTCATCAGGACAAGCAGCAGACTTTCGCGCTGGGTATCTCCGGCGGGACAAGCCCCCTACCCGTCCTTCGTGAGCTGATCAAGCTTCATAAGAAGGGGGAGCTCTCCTTCGAAGGCGTCCACATCTTCCCGCTCTATGAGTTTTACCCCCTACTTAATGACAACGAGGGGGTTTTAGCTCATCTCAAGGAGGAGTTTATCGACAAAATCTCCATCCCCGGAGCCAACGTACACCACTTTGAGATAGGCACCGACAAGGACGACATCCCCTCATCCTGGGCTAAGTATGAGCAGAAGCTCAGCGAGCTGGGCGGCTTCGATCTCTGCCTCATGGGGATCGGGCAGCGCGGCACCGTGGCGACAAATGCCCCTGGAGACGTACTGAGCTCTTCCTTCCACCTCGTGGTGCTGGACGATACCTCGCGCAACGAGGCAATCAGCTCCTTCAACCTGTCCGACAACGTCCCCGAGACTGCGGTCTCTGTAGGGATGAATGAGATCAAAGCAGCCAAGCGTGTAGTACTGCTTGCATGGGGCGAGTCCAAGAAGGAGATCCTCCGCAGGGTGGTCGAGGAACCCCAGGACGATGACATCCCAGCATCTATCTTTCAGACTCACACTAAGTCATGCGTCTACACCGACCTGGAAGCAGCTGACGAGCTGACTCGGATCCATACCCCGTGGAGAGTGACCGATCCTCGCTGGACGGACAAGCTGGTTCGCCGGGCTCTCGTCTGGCTCTGCGATCAGACCGGCAAGACGCTTCTCAACCTTACCAACCAGGACTACATCAGCCACCAGCTGAGCGACCTTCTGCGTCAGTACGGCTCTGCCTACGACTGCAATATTAAGGTCTTCAATGACATCCAGAATACCATCACCGGCTGGCCGGGTGGCAAGCCCAATGCTGACGACAGCAATCGTCCGGAGCGAGCTCTCCCATTTCCCAAGCGAGTGATCGTTTTCTCGCCCCACCCCGATGACGACGTCATATCCATGGGTGGGACTTTTCACCGACTTGTCAAGCACGGACATGACGTGCATGTCGCTTACGAGACCTCGGGAAACATTGCCGTCAATGACGAGGAGGTAATCCGCTACATCGACTTTGTCCATGCCCTCTATCAGAACGAAGGTCGCGAGGACGACGAGCTCTGCAAGAAGCTCCTTGGGACACGGCGTTACCTTACTGAGATTAAGAGAGAGGGGGACAATGAGACGGACGAGACCCGCTACCTCAAGGGGACTATCCGTCGACAGGAGGCCCGCACCGCGGATCGCCACGTGGGGCTAAAAGATGACCACGTCCACTTCCTGGATCTTCCCTTCTACGAGACCGGTGCCATCAAGAAGAAGCCGCTCTCTGAGGAGGATGTGCTGATCGTCAAGGACTTCATCCAGGGGATCAAGCCACATATGATCTTCGTGGCCGGAGACCTCCGCGACCCACATGGCACACACCGCGTAGCTACCAATGCCGTACTCGCGGCTCTCGATGAGCTGAAGGGTGAAGCATGGCTTAAGGACTGCCGCATCTGGATGTACCGAGGTGCCTGGGCAGAGTGGAATATCGATGACATCGAGATGGCTGTACCGATGAGTCCGGAGGAGCTCCGATTCAAGAGAGACTCTATCCTAAAGCATCAGACACAGATGGACGCAGCTCCCTTCCTGGGTGACGATGAGCGACTCTTCTGGCAGAGATCAGAGGATCGCAATAGAGGCACGGCGAAGATCTATCATGATCTCGGATTTGCCCGATATGAGGCTATTGAGGCCTTCGTGCAGTATCATCCGGTAGACTAACATCCCTATATAAAGGGTTCCCCTAAGTAGGACGCCCTCCGGTATCTCGCAGGTTCATGGTCTCACGAGACCATGAACCTGCGACTTGCTTTGGTCAATGGAGGGGGTAAAAGCACCCACCTTGAGAGGGGGAAATCTAATACCGGTAATAGATCGGGGCGAACTGGATCATGCCAGATGACGGGGTCGGACACAATGTGGATCAAAACGTGGGTAGTGTCAAGTAATTTACTCATCTTTGTAAGGCAGAGCCGGCAGATCCCACTCCGCAACAGTATAGACGAACTTAATACACCAACCTTTATACAACAACTGAGCAAGACGGCAACGTCTGACAAGTATTTGTCTTATGAAGAATGTCCTTATCATTGGCTCGACCGGACAGATCGGGTCAGAGTTTACGATGAAGCTGAGGAGCATCATCCCCAATGGTCAAATCATCGCCGGGTATATCCCCGCAGCACCTGTCAAGGGTGAGCTCAAGGAGAGTGGTCCCTCAGAGATCGTAGACATCACCAACGCACAGCAGATCGCTGATGTGGTGGAGAAGTA
>NZ_CAKRLH010000206.1 GCF_934359325.1 uncultured Porphyromonas sp. | reverse complement strand
TTGGACTCCTCTCTTTGGTTATTGAAGTAAGCCTTGATCACCACCGCAGGGGTCCATACGGCGAGGAACAGCCAGACGTGAGGATCGCTCCATGTCTCTCTAAAGAATAAGAAAGGCACGTAGACCATCCCTAGCAGAACCAAGACCTCCGTCCAGAAGGACTTGGAAGATAAGTTGGATGTAGACATTTTCCTGTTTCTTTATTGTGTTAGTACATTAGCATTCCGGATCAATGCCAAAAACCAATCTGTAGCAAATATGGCTAAATAAAACTAAACAGGCAAATGTTATGCGTTGATTGTCTGGTGTTTGATTTGAAACTATTTTGTTTGTGGTGCTATTTTGTAAGCAGCTTGTTGCAAATCGTGAGAATCTGTAGGGATTCAGTCTCCCCGGGCTCTTACTCGTGTGCCTCGAGACGGCGCTCCGCCAGCTGCTCGTAGCGCGTGCCGGGGCGACCGTAATTGGCATAGGGATAGATGCTGATGCCGCCGCGCGGTGTGAAGAGCCCCGTCACCTCGATGTACTTCGGGTCCATCACGCGGATCAGATCCTTCATGATGATATTGACGCAGTCCTCGTGGAAAGCCCCGTGGTTGCGGAAGGAGAAGAGGTAGATCTTTAGCGCCTTGCTCTCCACCATCCGCACGTCGGGGATGTAGCTGATCCGGATCTCGGCAAAGTCCGGCTGTCCCGTGATCGGGCAGAGGCTGGTGAACTCAGGGCAATTGAAGCGGACCCAATAGTCGTTGTCCGGGTGCTTATTGACAAACGTCTCCAGCACCGACGGATCGTAGTCCTCCGGGTAGTGCGTGTCGTGCGGGCGGAGGAGCTGTAGCCCCTCCTCTTCTCTCTCTTTGTCTGTATGTGCTGTCATATTAGGATGATCGTTATGGGGCAAAAGTAGCGATTTTATCCCCAAGTGTAGCTACCTTTGTGTCACAACACTTAGTCACCACTATTATGCTCAAGTACTTTGACGAGGCGGATATATCCGTCACCATTTGCGACAAGGAGGGGAAGATCATCGAGATGAACCAGCAGTCGCGCCAGGTCAATTGCCCCGACGGGCGCGACCTCATCGGCTTCAACGTCCTCGACTGCCACCCCGAGCCTGCTCGCTCACTCCTCCAGAAGATGATGACCGAGGAGCTCAAGCACGTCTACACCATCGACAAGAAGGGTAAGAAAAAGCTCATCTACCAGATCCCCTGGTACCAGGACGGTGAGTATGCCGGCTTCATCGAGCTGTCGATGATCCTGCCCGACGAGCCGATGCAGCACTACGTCCGCAAGTAGGAGAGTTTTTTGTACCTTTGAGAGAATCAAAAACCAAAACCCATATTCTATGTCTGAGGAAATCAAGAATCTGAAGCCCGAACTGGTCTGGAAGCACTTCCACGCCTTCACCCAGCACCCCCGTCCCACCCACCACTGCGAGGCGATCTCGAAGTACATCGCCGGCGTCGGTAAGGAGCTCGGTCTCGAGACCCGCCGCACTAAGGCGGGCAACGTCTTCATCTACAAGCCCGCCTCCGAGGGGTACGAGGATCACCCGATGGTGACCCTCCAGTCCCATATGGACATGGTGCCGCAGAAGACCCCCGAGTCGGATCACGACTTCGAGAAGGACCCGATCGATGCCTACATCGACGGCGAGTGGGTCACCGCTCGCGACACCACCCTCGGTGCTGATGACGGTATCGGTGATGCGATCACGCTGGCAATCCTCGAGGATAATACGCTGAAGCACGGCCCCATCGAGGCGATCTTCACCGTCGACGAGGAGGAGGGTATGATCGGCGCACACGAGCTGGTCGCTGGAGACATCAAGGGCAAGTACCTCATCAATCTCGACTCCGAGATGATGGGCGAGATCTTCATCGGCTGCGCCGGTGGCGTGGACGTCACCGCAACGCTCGGCTATAAGGAGGAGAAGGCGAAGAAGAGTGCCATCGCCTACGAGCTCTCCCTCTCCGGTCTCAAGGGTGGCCACTCCGGTGTGGACATCAATCTCGGTCGTGGTAATGCCGTGAAGATGCTTTTCCGCTTCCTCAAGCACGCCGTCCGGGAGACTAATCTCGACATCGCTTACGTCGATGCCGGTACGCTCCGCAATGCCATCCCCCGCGAGGCTAAGGCGATCGTCTGCGTCAAGGAGGGCGAGAAGGCTGACACCTTCGCTAAGATGGTCGAGGAGTGGGAGTGCCTCTTCAATGCCGAGTATGGTCAGGTGGAGAATCACATCACCTTTACCGCCACCCCGCTCGAGGAGGAGCCGAAGAAGGTCATGCCCCGCGAGGTACGCGATGCGGTGATCCTCGCGATCAGTGCGGTGCACAATGGCGTCGCCTCCACCCTCGTAGACTTCCCCGGTACCACCGAGGCGTCGTCCAATCTTGCCATCCTCAGTATCGAGGAGGGCGAGGTGCGTGCCAAGTTCCTCGTCCGCAGCTCCAGCGAGAGTCGCAAGCAGATGGTAGCCGATATGGTCTGCAGTGCCTTTGAGCTGATCGGTGCCGAGGTGGAACTCAGTGGCTCTTACACCGGTTGGCAGCCCAATGCTCAGTCTCACCTGCTGGATGTGACCAAGGAGTCCTATAAGGAACTCTTCAAGTCGGAGCCCAAGCTTCAGATCATCCACGGAGGTCTGGAGACCGGACTCTTCCAGGGCATCGCTCCCGAGACCGATATGGTCTCCGTCGGACCGACGATCCTACATCCGCACAGCCCAGACGAGCGCGTCAAGATCGACACCGTCGGTCAGGCATACGACCTCGTCGTACGGATGCTGGA
>NZ_CAKRLH010000205.1 GCF_934359325.1 uncultured Porphyromonas sp. | reverse complement strand
CCCCTGCGGGATCGGCATGCGGTAGCAGCAGGGCTGGGATCAGTCGACAGGATTGCACAGCGACAGGGATTATCACTCCTTTGCTTTAAGGCTCAAATGCGTCACCCCGGTCTCCGGATCCATGGCATAATCGATGGAGAGAAAAAAGAGTAGGAGGAAAGCCGTCTGCTTTCCTTCTACTCTTTTTTACCCATATGGAGGGTCCCCCCACCGATCTTACTCCTCCGAGTCCTCCCTATGGCGACGCGGTCTGAAGATGCGGGGACGCTCCTCCCGATCATCATAGCGGCGCGGTCGGCGCGGCTTCCGATCGTCATCCAGCCTTGCTCTGAAGGCAGGCTGTCTGTCGTCCCTTCGGTCACTGCGACGGTGGCGGGATCCATCCTCACCGGCCCGGCGCTCAAAGCGACGCGGACGCTCCTCCGAGTCTCCATGCTCACCCGCGGGACGCTTACCGTACGGCTTGCCGCCCCTATGGGGACGGCGCTCCCGGTCGCTGTCGAAGGTGCGACCGTCCTTGCGGTAGCCGGTCATCGACCGACGGAAGTCCTCCTGCTCGCGGTAGAAAGAGCCTCGTTCCTCCACCGGAGTCAGCTCCCCTGCATCCGACAGCTCCTGGAGGTGCTCGTCGCGCTTGCCACTGAAGAGCTCGTACCCTCTCAGCTCGCACGGGAGGGAGCCATTGTAAAGCTCTTGCCTCACGGACTGCTTAAGCCCCACTGCATCAAATCCCTCCTGCCCGGACGAGATGATCCACGCCTTCCATCCAGAGAAAGCGTGCTTAAGCGTCGAGCCGATAGAGCCATACAGACCCTCCACCGACTCCGGACGCATACGCTCCCCATAGGGCGGATTCATCACGATGATCCCTGTGTCGGCAGGTCGATTGTCGAGTGTGTAGTCATCGATCGGGCAGACATTGAGGTCAATGTACTTCTGCACGCCGGCTCGCTGGATATTGGCCCGGGCGATGGCGATCGCCTTAGGATTAATGTCCGAGCCGTAGATCTTATGTTTCGGCTCCACCTCATCCCACTCCTCAAGCACCTCGTCCAGGAGCGACTGATCGAAGTCCAGCCACCGCTCAAAGGCAAAGTGGTCTCTGAAGATGCCCGGCGGCACGTGAGCTGCCATGAGCGCAGCCTCGGTCAGGAACGTCCCCGAGCCGCACATCGGATCGAGGAGGACGCTGCTGTCATCCCACCCGGCACGCATCAGGATCCCCGCCGCCAGCACCTCGCTGATCGGAGCCGGCCCCTGTGCCACTCGGTAGCCCCGCTTATGGAGCGACTCGCCGGAGGAGTCGAGTGCCAGCGTCACCACCGTATCGGCGATATGGACGTGGAAGCGCACATCCGGATCCATCACCGCTACATTGGGACGACGGTCGGCACGCTCACGGAAGAAGTCCGACACCGCATCCTTGGCTCTATAGGCGACAAACTTGCTGTGCGTGAAGACATCCGAGTAGACCACGGTATCGAAGGCAAAGGAGCTATTGGGCTCTAAGAAGTCTCCCCAATTCACATCATTATGCAGATGCTCATAGAGCTCGTCCGCATTGGTCGCCTCAAACTGATCAATCGGGACCAACACCCTCAGAGCGGTGCGCAGATGGACATTGGCCTTGTAGAGAAGGCGCTTATCGCCCTTAAAAGCAACCATACGACGCCCCGGCATAATATCAGACGCGCCCAGGGTCTCCAGCTCTTTACAGAGGATATCCTCCAGACCCGCCATCGTCTTGGCGAGCATGTCGAAGGTGCCCTCGGTATGACTTACACTCATCAAAAAAGTATTCTTTGTTTATTATCCGACAAAGGTACGAAGAATAAGACCGCTGCAAAACGCCCCCACCCCCATCATCCGTGCAGAGTACAGGAGGAATACCGAATGAACCCATAGGCATTAAAAAAGGACCCCGGGTGGGGTCCTATAGTGGGTGTCTGTCGGGAGACCCGCAGAGGGGTGCGACAGTTATTGTGAGAGGTGCTGTATCAGAAGGCCTCTACGATCGGGAGGAACTTCTCTGCCGAGAGGGAGGCGCCGCCGATCAGTCCGCCATCGACATTGGGCTTAGCGAAGAGCTCAGGGGCATTCTTCCCATTGCAGGAGCCTCCGTAGAGGATCGAGGTCTCCTCAGCGATCTCCTTGCCATAGCGGTCGGCGATCGTCTGGCGGATATACTTCAGCATCTCCTCTGCCTGCTCGCTCGTGGCGGTCTCACCGGTGCCGATCGCCCAAATCGGCTCGTAGGCGATGACGACGCTGCGGAACTCGTCCTCGCTGAGATTGAAGATCCCGTCCTCGAGCTCCTTGCGGACGACGTCAAACTGTCGTCCATCCTTGCGCTCCTCGAGGTCCTCACCGCAGCAGAAGATCACCTGCAGTCCGTTGTCGAGTGCCTGTGCCACCTTGGCAACCAGGGTCTCAGAGTCCTCGCTGTAGTACTGACGACGCTCGCTGTGACCGAGGATGACCGCTTTGGCTCCAGTGCTGGCTACCATGGCTGCGGAGACCTCGCCGGTGTAGGCGCCCTTCGGTTCGGTGGCGCAATTCTCTGCTGCCACGATGATGTCGGTACCCTTGACCGCCTCAGCTACAGCGCAGAGGTGGGTAAAGGGGACGCCGAGGACGACGTCGCACTTGCGGTCCACGCCCTCGAGAGCCTGGCGAACACTTTTCGCAAGCTCGATTCCCTCGGGGACGGTAGTATTCATCTTCCAGTTGGCAGCTGCAATTTTCTTTCTCATAATCAATCTTTACTCTGTTAGTATGCTTGTTAGTTGTGGATGTCTGAATA
>NZ_CAKRLH010000204.1 GCF_934359325.1 uncultured Porphyromonas sp. | reverse complement strand
CGGATGATCGACTTCGGTCCCGCCATCTCCACCTCCCCGGTGTCGTGGTGCATGATGCGGGAGATCACCACGTCGTACTTCTCCAGCACCGACTTGGACTCATAGACGCTCTTGCCGTCCATCCAGGGGTTGCCCACCTCGAGGGCGTAGACCACTGCATCGCGATGGGCGGCACGCTCTCTCGCCTCCAGCTCCCGCTCCTCGCGCTCCACATCGATCCGGAAGACCCACTTCAGCACCGACATCGTCAGGATCATACCGAGGATCGCCACCGGGTAGCCGAGGGCGTAGCCGATGCCGACATCCCCGATGGCGGAGCTGCCGACGGCGCGGGCAGTCTCCTGCGTCGCAGCGAGTGCGGGCGTATTCGTCACCGCACCGGAGAGGATGCCCATCAGCGTCGCCATGGGGGTCTGCGTTACCCGATAGAGCACGTAGGAGACGACGAGGGAGAGAAGGATCGACAGGAGGGAGAGGAGATTAAGCCGCACACCTCCCTGGCGGAAGGTGGCAAAGAATCCCGGCCCCACCGTCATACCGATGCCGAAGATGAAGAGGATCATCCCGGTCTCGCGGACAAATGAGAGCACCTGTGGATCAAGTTTCAGACCCACGTGCCCGAGGAAGATCCCGGTGAAGAGGACCCAGGAGACGCCAAGGGAGAAGCCCCCGATGCGGATCTTGCTGAGTAGAACGCCGATGGTAAGCACCAGGGCGAGGATGAAGATGGAGGAGGCAATGTCCCCCGTCCAGAGCAGGTTGCGGATTATCTCGACCATAGAGTGAGGATACTGATGGATGACCGAGTAATGCCTGAGTGTCTGTTCATAACTTTAACTCCCGAAAGAAATTAGTGTGACTATAACGGCTTATGAAGGTCGTGTCCCGGTCGCAAGTCGGTCTTCTGACTTGTCTCTGCCGCATCGGAGCCTTCCCGGGGCTTATCCCCAGTGGCTATCAAGCCGATCGGCTATTACATGAGACTTACAGCAGCGGGTACTGTACCGGACTCTCACCGGTTTCCCCACCTCCGCACAGCGGAGGCATTTACTTGCGTAGCGGACACCCCTCTTCGCACCGCAAAGTTAAGAAATAAATAAGATGCCCCGCCCCCTTGCGGGTCGCCACCACATCGGAGATGACGGATATGGGAGAGACTCCAGTCCCGATAGGGAGAGACTCCAGTCCCGATAGGGAGAGACTCCAGTCCCGAGGGAGGAAACTCCAGGCCCCTGGGAGAAAAAGCTCAAGGAAAGGGCGAAGAGTGGATTTCTTGCTACCTTTGCGTGACTGTAAACGGTCCTCTGACTGTGAAGAAATTAGACCTCTACGTCCTCCGGACATTCATCCCCCTGCTCTTAGGGAGTACTGCCGTCGCATGGTTTATCCTTGTGATGCAGCTCTTGTGGCGCTTTGTCGGGGATATCGTCGGTAAGGGAGTGGACACCATTGTCCTCCTCAAGCTGATGTTCTACTCCGCAATGACGGTGGCGCCGATGGCTCTGGTGCTGGGCATACTGCTGGCTGGGCTGATGACCTTCGGCAACCTCAGCGAGCGTATGGAGCTACTGTCGATGAAGACTGCCGGCATCCCCTTCACCCGGATCATGCGACCACTCCTCGGCCTCTCCATACTGCTGGCAGGAGGACTCTACTGGTTTCAGAACGACTGGATGATCACCAGTCAGGTGCGCTTCTGGCAGTACTACTTCTCGATCAAGAATAAGTCGCCCGAGCTGGCGATACCGGAGGGGAGCTTCACGCAGGACATCCCGGGCTACTCCATCTACATCACCCGCAAGGACCCGAAGACGAAGACCCTCTACGACCTCATGATCTACGACCACTCCGAGGGCCCGCAAAACGCCTCCATCGTCGTCGCCGACAGCGGCTATCTCTACTCGGTCAATGACGGACAGGAGATGGTCCTCGAGGTCTACCAGGGGGAGTCCTTCCGCAACCTCCGTCCGGCAGAGTCGGGGAGCTATAATAGTAATGTCCAGCGCCCGTTTCTCCGAGAGCGATTCTCATCCAAGGAGGTGATCATGCACTTCGACGACAGCCTCTACATGGTCGACGAGGGAGCGCTGAGTAGCCAGTTTGTGGGTAAGAATGCACGTCAGCTCCGCTCCTACGTGGACTCGCTCTCGCTGGTGCGTGACTCGATGGCGCAGGTCAATCGGAGGCTCATCCGCACGACCGCCGTGGGGCTTACCCCCGAGAGCGACCACCGCTTGGAGACCGCCCGCTCCTCCCGGCAGGCACTCCTCGAGGAGATGGCTCCCATAGCCGGCGCTGCGCCTGGAGCCGCAGCAGTGGCAGCTGCAGCCGGTGTCGCCGGGGGGAAGAGCAAGCCCGATGCCCCCGAGCCGACGAGGCGAGACCTCTATGCCGACCTGGGCGCAATGGGCTACCAGCAGCAACAGCAGATCCTCAACTCCGCCGTGCAGCGACTCAATGCCGATGTCAGCTCCTACTACTTCAATAATATGGACCAGGAGGAGACCGAGAGCCTGATCCGGAAGAATGACTTTGAGTTTTGGCGAAAGTATACCTATCCTGTGGCAGTCATCGTCTTCTTCCTCATCGGGGCCCCGCTCGGGGCGCTGATCCGGAAGGGCGGCATCGGTATTCCCTTCATCGTAGCGATCTTCTGCTTCATCGTCTTCTACATCCTCGAGACCACGGGCGTCAAGATGGTCAATGAGGGACGCTGGATCCTCTGGAGCGGTATCTGGCTGCCCAATATGGTCCTCCTCCCGGCAGGCATGCTGCTCACCTACCTCGCCACGCAGGACAGCATGCGCTTCAATGTCGACATCCTCGTCAATGGCTTCAATCACTTCATGGGCATCGAGCCGGTCCGCAAGGT
>NZ_CAKRLH010000203.1 GCF_934359325.1 uncultured Porphyromonas sp. | reverse complement strand
AAGGCAGGAGATGTAGTGATCTTACGCTATCCCTCATACAAGTTCCTCTCCTATCACTTCGGGATGAATATCGTGGAGACCACCGTCAAGGGCGGGATCCCCTACCACAACTAATCGACTACATTTATAATGAAACTAATAGATATGACCGTCGCCGGCTTCATCGATGAGCTGGCAAGTGACTCTCCCGCCCCCGGTGGTGGTAGCGTCTCCGCCCTCAATGGCGCCATCGCTGCTGCTCTTACCTCTATGGTGGGCAACCTCACCATCGGCAAGAAGAAGTATGCCGATGTCGAGGAGGAGATGCGCGAGATCGTTTCTCGTGTCTCTGAGATACAGAAGGAGCTGCTCGAGGCTGTCGATAAGGACAGTGACGCCTTCAACGTTGTCTTTGCAGCCTTCAAGTGGCCCAAGGAGACGGAGGAGGAGAAGAAGGCGCGCTCCGCTGAGATCCAGCGAGGCACTAAGATCGCAGCAGATGTGCCGATGAGGGTGGCCGAGAAGGCTGCTGAGCTGATGCCCCTAATCGAGAAGGTGATCATGAAGGGAAACCAAAACTCGATCACGGACGCCTGCTGCGCCATGATGGCCTGCCGCTATGCTGTGATCGGTGCGCTCCTCAACGTCCGCATCAACCTCGGATCCATTAAGGACGAGGCTTTCGTCAAGGAGCATGCCGACCGCGCTGCTGAGCTTGAGCGAAAGGTCAATGAGTCAGAGCAGAAGATCCTTGCTCACGTCTATCAGAATCTCTAACCACACTACAACTATATGAAACTAAAATCAGTCCCCTACTGCACCAAGGAGCATATCACCTACTCAGTCGGTGAGAAGGACATCACCATCGAGGAGATCGAGCGACTCATCACTGCCGAGTCCGTCGAGTATAAGCTCTCCGACGTCGCTAAGCAGCGTATCCAGAAGTGCCGTGACTATCTGGATGAGAAGGTGAAGACCGCCGGTCGTCCCCTCTACGGCATCACCACGGGCTTCGGATCGCTATGCAACATCAGCATCCCATCTGATGACCTGACCGCTCTGCAAGAGAATCTCGTGAAGAGTCACTCCTGTAGCTACGGTGAGGAGGTACCACTTCCGATTGTGAAGATCATGCTGCTCCTCAAGGCGCACGCCCTCTCGCTGGGAAATAGTGGTGTCCAGGTTGCTACAGTCCAGTGCATCATCGATATGCTCAATCACGACATCACTCCGATCGTCTACGATAAGGGCTCTCTCGGTGCTTCGGGTGACCTGGCACCTCTCGCTAAGCTCTTCCTCCCGCTGATCGGCGAGGGTGAGGTGTACTACAAGGGTGAGAAGGTCTGCTCACACAAGGCCTTTGAGGACGCCGGCATCAAGACCATTACTCTCAAGAGCAAGGAGGGTCTGGCGCTGCTCAATGGTACTCAGTTCATGAGCTCCCACGCCGTTTATGCACTCATCATGTGTCGTCGCGCTCTCTACGCTGCCACAGCGATCGGGGCCGTCTCGCTGGAGGCTTTTGACGGACTGCAGGCGCCATTCATTCCTCAGCTCCATGAGGTTCGTCCTCATCCCGGACAGGCTGAGGTGTCTCGCCAGATGAGGACGCTCCTTGAGGAGAGCACCCTTCAGCAGAAGGCGAAGCCGCAGGTACAGGATCCATACTCCTTCCGCTGCATTCCCCAAGTGCATGGTGCTTCGTGGGACTCCTTCACCTACGTCTCTGAGGTGATCACCCGTGAGATCAATTCGGTTACCGACAATCCTACGATCTTCCCCGATGATGACTTGATTGTCAGTGGAGGTAACTTCCATGGTCAGCCTATCGCCCTCGTGATGGACTTCCTGGCAGTCGCTATGGCAGAGCTTGGCAATATATCGGAGCGTCGTACCGCTCAGCTGATCCTTGGACTCAAGGGGCTGCCTGAGTTCCTGGTGGCCAATCCTGGTCTCAATTCAGGCTTTATGATCCCGCAGTACGCAGCTGCTGCTATGGTCAGCCGTAATAAGATGTACTGCTTTGCTGCCTCCTCTGACAGCATCGTCAGCTCCAATGGTCAGGAGGACCACGTCTCCATGGGAGCCAATGCCGCCACGAAGATGCTTCCTCTTCTGGACAACCTCTACGCCATCCTCGGTATCGAGCTGCTGAATGCTGCACAGGCACTCCAGCTGGAGGGCAATCAGGATAAGACCTCACCGAGGCTGCAAAAGCTCTTCCAGGCTTTCCGCCAGGAGGTACCCTTCATCGAGGACGATGTAGTTATGTGCCCGATCATCGACAAGAGTGCTTCCTTCGCTTACAGCTACTGCTTCGCAGAGTTGCAGAAGTAATACTGACCTAATCCTCCATCGTGAGGAGCAAAAAAGACCTCAGATCCTAGTTGAACTGGGATCAGAGGTCTTTTTTGTCCAAAGTCAGGTCCTTCAGAGCATAAGGAAAAAAGGTGAGTCAGAGAGGGTGTTGCCTTTTTTGTTATCTTTGTGGCGATTTTGACGTGACAAGACATTTATATCAATCATCTTATGGATAAAGTAAGTTACTCCCTCGGGCTAAGTCTCGGTAATAATCTCACCAGCAGTGGCATCAAGGATCTCACTGTAGCTGATTTTGTGCGCGGGCTCACCTGCGTCCTCGAGGATGCAGAGCCGGAGATTACCTACGAGGAGGCAGAGGAGGTACTGAAGACATACTTCACCAAGCAGCAGCAAGAGCGCTTCCACGACAATAAGGCAGCCGGCCAGACTTACCTGGAGGAAAACGGTGCACGTGAGGGCGTCGTAACGCTCCCATCCGGAGTACAGTACGAGGTTCTGGTTGAGGGCAAAGGTCCCAAGCCATCCTCCAGCGACACAGTCAAGTGCCACTACGAGGGGGCTCGTATCGATGGTCAGATCTTCGACAG
>NZ_CAKRLH010000202.1 GCF_934359325.1 uncultured Porphyromonas sp. | reverse complement strand
ATTCTCCGCCCGGCGGATGGTGACGTCGCGATACTCGAGTACAGAGTTTTCAGCCATATTCATTGATTGCTGTATAGATATGAGTCCTACTGAGGATCTTGGGCAAAGGTAGCGATTTTCATTCTGTTGCGGGAACGGCTTGCGACACACCAAAAGTAAAGGGACTGCATAGAGAGTTGTCCTCTCCATGCAGTCCCATTGCTTTACCAAACTTTTCTCTAACCTTAGCTCTCGCTTAGTCGATGTTGATGGCTCTCTCGATGCTCGGCTTCTCCTCAGGCTTGACCTTAGGGATCACCACCTCGAGGATGCCGTCCTCCATCTTGGCGCGGATGCTGACAGCGTCCGCATCCTCGGGGAGGGAGAAGCGCTGCATCGAGCTCTGGTGGTAAAACTCCCGACGGAGGTAGTGCACCGGCTTCTGGTCGGACGTAGCCACCTGCTTCTCATCCGAGTTGTCGGTCTTGGGCGCTTCGTCGCAGCTCTTCTTATCCAGCGAGATCACGAGGTTGCCGTCCTGGTCCAGCTTCACATCCACATCCGCCTTCGTGAAGCCGGGTGCCGACACCTGTAGCTTGTATGCATCCTCCTCCTCGATCACGTTGGTCGCGGGGCTGGAGGTTCCCCGCGTGGTGCTGTAGTAGGGACGGAGGAAGTTGTCGTTGAAAAAGAGATCGTTGAAGAGATCAAATCCTGAACGTGTCATAATCTTATCCTTTTGCTTTACTGTTACTATTCTACTCTTGATTGCCTCGGGCTGTACTGCCCTCGACAGTAAGAATATGGCAAGATCGGCACCAGCCCAGGCGGTCTGACAATTACGTAAATAAGGTGACAGAATGAAGTGTGCCTCCTGTCAGGTATCAGCCAAGGCTGTCCTGCCTGCTGACAATCCCGACTGCCGATCTGTCTCGATGGCAAAGGTCCCCCCGCAGTGATGCAGGAGGACCTTTAGTAGAGTGGGAAAGGGGCAGACTGTTACTCCTCTGCTCCCTCGGACGGAGTGTCGCCGCACTGAGCCTTGTAGGCATCGAAGGCGGTGTGGAAGATCAGATCCACGTCGTTGCGGAAGGGATCCAGGGAGTAGAAGTCCGGCATCACGCAGCCTCGCAGGTACTCCGGGAAGGAGTCGTTGAGGAAGCGGTGCTCGTTCTTCGTCTTCACCTCGTCGATCGGGTAGCGGTAGATCGGGAGTCCATCGTAGAGGGTCAGCTTATTCAGCGCACTCTCCACGTGCGTCCTGAGACGGTCGCGGTCGTGGTGGAGAGCGGTGCGTGCCGCCGGATAGAGCTTGTAGAAGATATTGAGCAGGTCCTCAGCCCCGAGATTGACATCACTCTCGTAGGAGATGGTCATCTGAAGGAGAGAGATACCGGTGAAGGCACCCTCATCGATCAGCTTCTGGAGCAGATCTCTGCGGCGACGGGCAAAGCAGGAGTTGATCACGGCGTACTCGGAGGCGTTGATCAGTTTGTGCTGCCAGGGGAAGGTCTCCCTGAGCTTCAGGATCTCCTCCACGGCACGATCGAGGTCGCCCAGGAGGAGGTGGCGCTCCAGACCATTGTAGTAGAGGAAGACGTAGCCCCACTTGCCGCTCTTGTCCTTACGGGTGAGCCAATCGAGGTACTCATATCTCTGCTCAGGAGTGAGCTCAAGGTAGGATGGGGAGTACTTCAGTCTCCCGCCTTCGCCCTCGCTGATCGGCGCCTCGGTCCAGATCGTACTCGGCTCGAGGAAGTAGGGCTGACGCTGCTGCTCCTCAGTTCCTCCGACTTGCTTATTGCCCTCCTCATCGTAGCTGATCTCCGGAAGCTCCTCGTCGTAGGAGACCCATACGAGCGACTCTCGGATTGCCTGACGCATCGGCTCCGGCAGGTCGAGATCCTCGGGGTGCTCCTGAGCCAGGGTCCTCTCAGGGATCACCGTGTCCAGCTTGCGGAAGTCGAGAGAGCGCCACTTGTCGCGCTCCTCATCGTGCTCCACCTCTGCCGTAGCCAGTACATACTCCGAGAGCTCGGTGGCGCGGGGTCTCTCCTCGATGCGGCTCCTCCGCTCGGCTCGGCGGTCTGAGGGACGGCGACCACGGCGACCGCTGTCACCGGATCCGCCTCTGCGACGGTTGTCCTCAGTGGTGTTGTCATTGCGCTTGGGTCTCCGCTCATTGTTAGAGGGCTTGCGACGTTGCTGATTCCGCCGCTCATCAGGGTTGTTGTTGCGGCGGCGTGAGGGGCGCTGAGACCTCTCTCTCTCTGCCTCGCTCCTCTGTGGCTTAGGTTCGGGCTGGGCAGACGGTTCCGAGCGTCTCTCTTCCCGGCGACGGTCCTCGTCCTTGTTGTCGTTGCTGTCACTACCGACGCCGAAGAGTTTCTTTAGGAAATTCATGCTGTTGATTCACTAAGTGGTTATTGTGGTAAGTGGAGGTCGCATCCCCCACACAGTGTCACAAAGATAATAAAAATGACTACATGCCATCGATTACTTGGCATGGATACGCCAGGTGAGCCCTACGTCGAGGAGCATCTCCCTGTCCAGCACCTCCGCCTCGGGGTGTGTATTGGTGCCAAAGGCGTATCCGATATTACCGTGCAGCCTCAGGCGGTTGTCTCCGTAGGGGAAGTACTCCACCCCGCAGCCCACCTGGCTGATCTCCGTCCCATCGGTCACCATGTAGTCCGCATCGAGACCGCTCTTATTGGTATCGTAGCCGGCGCGGAGGATCAGCTTGAGGTAGTCGGAGGGGTAGTACTTCAGCCGAGCGGTGAGGGAGTAGTCGGAGAAGAAGAAGGGCTTCTGCCCAAAGGTCGCTCTATTCCCCAGGTCAATGTCCAGCTCCGTCTTGGAGCCGATGTTGAATCGATTGCCGAGGTAGAGGTAATTGATGAACTTCCCCGGCTGGTACTCGATCACATTGGCCGA
>NZ_CAKRLH010000201.1 GCF_934359325.1 uncultured Porphyromonas sp. | reverse complement strand
ATGACCTTCGTGGAGCTATTGGTGGTAGTGGACATACAAATCTAAGATTTATTCGATTATCTCTTGACGCCTCGCTTTGCAGCAATGGTCTTGGCAGCGAGATTGAGAGTCAAGATGAGGATCAGGAGGAAGAGGGCGGTAGACCAGATCAGGTCGACGAGGTTGGGATCGTTGTAAAACTCCCAGATCAGAAGGCTCACGGCGGAGGTGGGGCTGGTGACGTCGAGATTGACATACGTGGCGCCGAGGGCGGTGACCATCAGCGGTGCCGTCTCCCCCATCACGCGGGAGATGGAGAGGAGGATCCCGGTGATGATCGCTCCGATGGCGGAGGGGAGCAGCACGTGGAGCATGACGGAGGTATAGGAGCTGCCGAGGGCTAGACCCGACTCGAGGAGTGAGCCGGGGAGCATATTGAGCGCCTCCTCAGTGCTACGGGTGATCATCGGGATCATCATCAGTGCGAGGGCGACCGCTCCGGCGACGGCGCTGTAGCTGTGCATGGCGCGCACCACCCACATGTAGACAAGGATGCCGCAGATGATCGACGGCACGCCCTGGAGGATGTCGGCGAGGGTTCGGATGAGGACCGCTATCTTCTTTCCTCTATTGATGTGGAGGTAGATGCCGCCGAGCAGACCGAAGGGGATCGAGATGAGCGACGCAAGACCCACCATGATGAGGGTGCCGACGATGCCATTGAGGATACCGCCCGGGATCGGCTGACCGCTCTGCTTGGCCAGCATCGCCTCGATGGACGAGGGGACGACGCGGGTAAAGAAGTCGAGATTGAGCTGATGCCAGCCCTTGGTGATCAGTTCGATCAGGATTGCCAAGAGCGGGATTGCCGTGGCGAGACTGAGAATACAGACGAGAGCGAAGACGACCCTGCTGGTGACACGGCGGCGCTGCTGGTGCGTCGGTCTTAGGGAGTAAGTCTCGAGGGAGTTGTTGTTACTCATGGCTTAAGTCTGGAGATGATGATCTTGGCGACGCAATTGATCAGCGCCGTGATGAGGAAGAGGATCAGGCCGATGGCGAAGAGAGCACTGAGCTTGAGCCCCGTCGCTTCGCCAAATTGGTTGGCAATCACTGACGCCATTGTATTGCCAGTCTCGACCAGGTCGCCGCTCTCACTCATGGTGAAGGGGATGTTGCTCGTATTCCCGATCAGCATGGTCACCGCCATCGTCTCACCGAGGGCGCGGCCGAAGGCGAGAGTGTAGGCGGCAAAGATGCCCGACGCGGCTCCGGGGAGGGAGACGCTCCTGATCACCTCGAAGCGGGTTGCGCCGAGACCGTAAGCGGCCTCCTTCAGCTCTCCCGGCACCATGGAGATGAATTCGCTCGAGAGCGACGAGGCGTAGGGTATGATCATAATCGCGAGGACGATCGATGCGAGGATGACGCCGAAGCCCTGCTCGCTCCAGCCCCAGACGATCATCAGGTGACGGATTGTGTAGAAGCCCCAGAGACCATAGACGATCGAGGGAATCCCCGCCAGCATATCCACGACAGCGCTGACGACGGCAGCGATCTTCTTTCCCCTAAAGTACTCGCCCGAGAAGAGCGCCACGGCGAGAGAGAAGGGGACACAGAGCAGCAGTGCCAGAAGCGAGGTCTCCAGCGTGCCGACGATGAAGGGCCAGGCTCCGTAGTTCTGCGTCTTATCGCTCCACTCGCTGCCGGAGAGGAAGTCGAAGAAGCCGAAGTGGCTCACCGCAGGACCGCTCATCGAGGCGAGCGTGTAGATGATCGCGGCAGTCAGGAGGATGAATCCAATGCCGACGATCGTCAGCAGGGCGTTGAAGAAACGGTCTTTTTTCATGGTTCGCTAAGGGGCTTACCCTGGTAGGTCATGGAGGCGATGACGGCTCTCGCCTTCTCGAGGGCAAGGGGCGGGAGGGAGGCGTAGTGGGTCTTGCGTGCCGCCTCGTGTGTCTCCTCGCCAACGATGTAGTAGAGGAAGTCCTGCAGCAGCCGGGCACTCTCGAGGCTTCGGTGGCCGTAACTCTGCTCCTTGTAGACGATGAGCCAGGTCATCGTGCTGATGGGGTAGGCGTCAGGGTCGGGACTGTCGGCGATCATCACCCGTGTGTCGTCGGGGAAGTCGCTCAGGTTGGCCGACAGCGAGATGCTCTCCATCGTGGGGGCGATGAAGTGCCCCGAGCGGTTGCGGATCGCTGCTGCGGGGATGCCGAGAGCCATGGAGTACTCCGAGCCGATGTAGCCGATCGCACCGGGGGTGGAGGAGATCACGCCGGCGACACCGGGATTGCCCTTGGCGGCATTGCCCACCTTGATGTCCAGCGTCTTGGCAGCGCCCAGCTCCTCGCGCCACACCGAGTCGACCTTGCTCATGTAGCTCGAGAAGACGAAAGTGGTACCACTCCCGTCCGTACGGTAGATCGGTATCACTCTCTGGTCGGGCAGGGTGACGTCGGGATTGAGCTCCCGGATCGCCGGGTCGTTCCACTCCGTGATCCGCCCGGTGTAGATCCCCGAGATCACCTCGGGCGTGAGCCGAAGTTCCTCGATGCCCTCAAGGTTGTAGGCGATGACGATACCGCCGATGCAGGTGGGGATATGGATGATCGGCATAGGCATCGCCTTGGCGATCTTCTCGTCGGAGAGGAACTCGTCCGTACCGCCGAAGTCCACCGTCGTCTCGGCCAGATTTCGTTGACCGGCACCACTGCCGACACCGCCGTAGCTGACATGGATGCCCTCCGCGTCGCCATACTGCTTCGCCACCTCGATGTAGAAGGGGGCAGGGAAAGTCGCCCCGGCGCCGCTCAGGGTCTTCGTCCCGGCGCAGCCACTCAACCACGGAAGGAGCACCAGACCCAGCAAGGAGTAGATCAGAAATTGCTTTGCCACAATAAAGAATGAATGAGTATCTGTCTCTTTGTGGCAA
>NZ_CAKRLH010000200.1 GCF_934359325.1 uncultured Porphyromonas sp. | reverse complement strand
TCCTCGTGCGATCAGGCAGCGGGCTTAGCAGCAGCCTCCTTGGCTGCGGGCTCGCCGATGGCGATCATCTCGAGGTAGGTGTTGTCGGTCAGGAGACCCTTGAGGTACTGGCGGACATCCTCAATGGTGATGCTGTTGAGCGTCTCAAGGAACTTCTCATCGGTATTCCGATCACGAAGTACCTGCATCTCCAGCTGGCTCATCCAGTAGTTGTTCTTGTGTTGGTTCTCGTCAAATTGCTTCTTCATATTGAGGACAGCCTTCTCGAAGAATTCCTTATTCATCCCCTTCTCGACCATCTCCTTCATCTCGTCCTTGACCCTCTGATTGAGGTGCTCGGCCTGCTCCTTATTGGTCTGGAAGACGATCATCATCTGAGAGGTGGGGGTGGGGAACTCGTCCTCTGAGCCTATGGCGGAGACGCCGTAGGTGCCGCCCTCCTCCTCACGGATGGAGACGAGGTACTGCTGGTCGAGGATCGAGCTGAGAATCTCGGCCATGAGGATGTTCTTGAGATCGTAGGTGGGGTTGTCCTTGATCAGCATATCGATGACAAAGACAGAGGGCGTGCTTACCTCGTAGGTGAAGTGGTGGTTGCTTGACTGCTTAGCCATCGGGAGGGCGAGCTCACGCTGCCAGGTCTCACCGCGGGCGGTATTGGGCAGGGTGGCGATGTAGCGCTCTACGAGAGGCTTGATGGAGTCGAGCTCGAAGTCACCGACGATGAAGAAGGTGAAGTCGCCCATATCAGAGAAGCGACTCTTGTAGGTCTCCAGGATCTTGTCGTAGTCGAGAGACTTGATCTGGTCGATCGTGAGGGGAAGTGCCTCAGGATTGCCACCGTAGATCATAGAGGGAAGAGAGTCGCGGAGAACGGTCTGTGTGGGGTTGCTCTTGGCCGCCTCCAGCATCGCTACCTGACGGTCGCGGGCAGCGCTAAAGAGCGCAGTATCCTTACGGAGGTCAGTGGTGATGAGGTGGATCGCCTGGAAGAGCTGCTCAGCGTCGCTCTTGGCAGCGTAACCGGAGATGGACTCGCTGGTGCGACCGATATTTGCGGAGACGGAGACCTTTCGCCCGGTGAGGATCTTCTCGATCTGATTGGGCGTGTGGCCACCGTAGCCACCTACGCCGGCAAAGTCATTAGCGGCGCGGACATTGATGTCCCTCGTGTCCTCGCGGACGATACCGCCGGGGCTGACGGCGCGGATGTTGATCTCATTGTCGGCATAGTCGGTCGGGAGGAGGTAGACGCTGATGCCATTGGAGAGCTCCCACTTGGTGGACTTGAATGCTTGGTCAGCCTTAGTGGCTACGACAGAGCCGGGCTGGGGCAGCTGCTCCATCAGGCTCTCTGAGGAGACGGTCTCCTTGTAGGGCTCCACCTCCTGCTGCATCCCCTTATCAAACTCTGCGAGCAGCTCCTCGGAGGTCGGGTAGGTGAGACCGTCCTTCTCTACAGCCATAATGTAGATGAAGAAATTCTGACCCGCCTGCTCGGGGATCATCTGTGCCAGCTGCTGATTGATCGCCTGGACGTTGATCATCTGAGCCATCTGCTGAGCGAGCATAGCCTCGGTCTCAATGCCGGGGATGTAGCCGCCGCGGGTGAAGTATGCGGAGTACTCAATGGCGTAGTCCTCGTTGGTCCTATTCTTTTTCTCCTTGACCCCGTTGTCGAAGTCGGCGAGGACTTTCTTGATCACACGGCTGTACTCACCCTCGGTGAAGCCGTACTTGCGGACGCGTGCCAGCTCGGCGGTCAGCGCCTCAAGGGCACGGGCGTACTTGCCCTCCTCGGCGACCACATCGGCCTGGAAGGCGTCCTCCGTCTGTGAGACGATGAAGGATCCGATGCCGACAGAGGCCTGTAGGAAGGGCGCATTGGGCTGCTCGAGGATCTCGTCGAAGCGGTTGGCGAAGAGCTGACTGATGACATTGGAGATGAAGTCATTGAGGAAGCCAACGGCGGTACCCTTGAGCTCCTTCGGCATCGCATCGTAGGTCTGATTAATGCTCACCTGGGTGCCTGTCACCTCAGGATTAGTGATCACCACGGCCTTGGGCTCAGGACGGTCGGGTACGCCGAAGTAGACGCGCTCAGCGGGATTCTCCGGCATAGGGATGGTGGAGAAGGTCTTCTTGATCTGCGCCTCTACGTGGTCCACATCGATGTCTCCGACGACGATGATCGCCTGGAGATCAGGACGGTACCACTTGTGGTAGTAGCTGCGGAGTGCATCGTAGGGGAAGTGCATCACGACGTCCATCGTGCCGATCGGCAGGCGGTGTCCGTAGCGGTGATCCTCGGGGAAGGCTGAGGCAAGGAGCTGCTCGAGGGCACGCATAGAGCCGTTGTCTCTCGTGCGCCACTCCTCTTGGATCACACCGCGCTCGTTGTCGATCTCCTCATCGGTGAGGTCGAGGTAGCCACTCCAGTCGTGGAGGATCAAGAGACAGGAGTCGACAAAGTTCTGATTCGTCGTCGGGGCGTTCATGATCTGGTAGACCGTCTCGTCGATGGCGGTGTAGGCATTGAGGTTGGAGCCAAATTTTACACCATTCTTCTCCAGATAGTCGATCATGCCCTTGCCGGGGAAGTTCTTGCTCCCCTGGAATGCCATATGCTCAAGGAAGTGAGCGAGACCGCGCTGGGTATCCTCCTCGAGGACGCTACCGACACGCTGAGAGATGTAGAAGTGGGCTCTATCCTTGGGCTTCTCGTTATGACGGATGATGTAGGTGAGCCCGTTGTCGAGCTTGCCCATCCGCACATCCTTGTCGATCGGCAGCGGAGGTGTCTGCTGCGAAGCATCCTGCGCTCTACCGGGGAGTATCGCCACAGCGGCGAGACTCATCACTCCGGAGAGGAGGGTAAGAAAGTGGTTACTCATGTGTTGATTGATTTTGTATATAAGTTTTGTAGTTTTATTCTGGAGCAAATTTAGG
>NZ_CAKRLH010000199.1 GCF_934359325.1 uncultured Porphyromonas sp. | reverse complement strand
GTATCGAGCTGGATGGAGTTCGGTGAATTCTAAACCCGGGTTTAGTGATCACTAAACCCGGTAATAGTGATGACTAAAACCGGGTTTAGTTTGGGGGTGCAAGGCTGACACGTCTGAGCTCTACAGTAAACCGCCTGATGCCCGTCAGAGAGACTGGCGCCAGGCAAGCGGATGGGGTATTATGCAAAGATCTCTTATCGCTCATCTCCGATGTGACGGCGACCCGCACGGGGGCGGGACACGAAATAAACTCTCACACATCGGTCTTCGCCACTTCGTGGCTCGACCGATGCCTATGGAGCGGACATCCTTGCGGATGCCGTCAGGCTGATGAAAAACGACTCTCAAACGCGTCAGCCTTACTCCTCACTGAGCAACTGCGAGGCTGGAGTCTGTAAGCACACCAGCCTCAGATCCCACCATTAGGGCGTTTGCTTAAGCAAAAAGAGAGAGCCGACCATGAGGTCAACTCTCTCCTTGCTGGTGGCTCGCTCGGGGCTCGAACCCGAGACCCCAACATTAAAAGTGTTGTGCTCTACCAACTGAGCTAGCGAACCGGCGGATGAAAAACACCCGAAGACGCCGCAAAGGTAGCAAAAAAATGCCCGGGAGCCAAGATTTTCACCTTGCCGCCTTGCCCCTTTTTCAGTACCTTTGCGTCAATATCAGACTGGAGTATGGTGTAATGGTAGCACTACAGGTTTTGGTTCTGTCTGTCGAGGTTCGAATCCCCGTACTCCAACTCTTGATGCAGGAGAGCACTTCGGTCAGTCCGTGGTGCTCTCTTATATTGTTGCAGTTGGCGGACCATAGGCTTAGACTTTTGAGCTAAATATCGTACCTTTGCACGGTCAATGAGTGACGAGGTCACTCTCTGGCTGAGTAGCTCAGTTGGATAGAGCAACAGCCTTCTAAGCTGTGGGTCTTGGGTTCGAATCCCAACTCAGTCACCCCTCATAGCCACGCCGGGATCGCCCTCCCGGCGTGGCTTTTGTCGTATTGAGCCGCCTGGTAATTGCTTGGGTAGAAAAAGAAGAGCGACCTCCCTTTGTAGGAAGGTCGCTCTTTCTATTTAAGGACTTGGTCTAAGGTTTAGAAGAAGTTGTATCTGTTGTCAGAGATCTTAGCCTTGGAGATGACCGTCTGGAGTGCCGTTGCACGGATCATGCCCTGCAGTGAGCGCTCCAGTGAAGACTTGATCGCAGTTGCGTCGTTTGCCTGAGCGTCAGCCTCCCTGGAGAGAACATTGATGAGGTAGACGCCATTGAGACCCTTGACAGGGGTCGGGGTGTTCAGCCCTGCGACAGCGGCAGCAGAGTTGATGGCCGGCTCCACACCGAGGCTCTCGAGTCTGGTGGTGCTGTACTTGACGAAGCTGAGTGAGTCGACCGATGAGCCGATGGCACTTGCGTAGGCGTCAAGTGACGAGTGGTCAGCGCTCATCATCTGATCGTAGAGGAGGTCAGCCTTCTTCTGATTGGCGAGGAGTGCAGAGATCTGATCCTTCACCACGTCTATGGGCATGAAGCCCTCGGCAAACTTCTTACCGACACGGGTGACGACGTACTTCTCATCGGCCTCCTTGATCGGAGAGATCGTCCCCTCCTTATTCTGCATCGTCCAGGTGACGATGTCGCGGCTGTTGCTGATGCCAGGGGCAATGGAGGGCTGAGAGGAGGAGATCAGCTGATCCTGGAGTACCTGGTAGCCGGCGTTGAGAGCCTCCTGAGTCAGATCCTTATCCTTATTTGAAGTCAGGAAGGAGCTGAGGTTATTGTAGATCCTTGTCTGCGTCTCCGTGGAGGCAGTCACCTCCTTGGCTGCAAGGGCGACCTTAAACTTATCCACCACTGGCTTTGCCTCAGAGACAAGGATGATGTGCTCACCATACTTGGAGGTAAAGGCGAAGGGGACTCCCACCTGAGCGGAGTAGATAGCCTGAGCAAAGTCCTGACCGATGTAATTGGATGCCATCGCCTCGGTGAGCCAGCCGATCTGACCGCCCTGCGCGGAGGAGTTGCGGTCAAGGGAGTAGGTCTGGGCAGCTGTGGCAAAGGTCTCGGGCGCAGCCTTGAGGGCGGTGAGGAGACTGTCAGCATTCACCTCGGGGGCATTGGGTGTGCCGGCGGGCGGGAGTACGATGTGGCTTACGAGCAGAGACTCCGGAGCCTGCTTACGGCTGATGACCTTAGCGACGAGGAAGTTCTTGTCCTGCGGTACGATCTCGCTGACAGCACCCACCTCAGCGGTGGTGATGAAGTTGGCGATCTCCGTAGGCATGGAGGGCGTATTGATATCCTCGGCGGTGATGTAGGTGTCAACGTAGGGCACATCACTGTAGTCGGAGAGCACGAGAGCGGGATCCTTACCGGCGATCAGCTCCTCTCGCGCGGACCGGATATCCTCCTCGGCAGCCTTGTAGTCTGCGTCAGAGGGGTCGATGGAAGCGTAGATGACATCCACGTGAGCTCCGGCATCGGTGCGGAAGTAGTCCTTGTGCGCATTGTAGTAGTCCTTGATCTCCGCATCAGCTACCGTGACAGCGGAGTCAGGCAGAGCGATCGTGCGGCGACCAACGTAGGTGAGGTTCTGGACCGTCTTATTGTACTCGGTCTCGCGAGCCACCTCGAGCTTATTCGCTACGATAGCCTTAGAGAGGAGTCCGAGATACTTCTCCTGGAGTCGGAGGTCTCTCACTTGGGTCTCCGTCTCAGCCCACATGCTCCGCATCTGGTCGATCTGCGACTGCTGCTCAGGGCTGTAATTCTCCTTCGTATTGAGCTGCTTGAGGAACGTAAGAAGCTGTGCTCTATTGAACTCTCCTGTATTGGGATCCGTAAATTGCTGACGGATGATGGGCGAGACATTCTGACCTTGGATAAGGTCAAAGGTCTCTGCAGGAGTGATGCTCAGACCGATCTTGCCCGCCTCGTCGTGGAGTACCATATTGGA
>NZ_CAKRLH010000198.1 GCF_934359325.1 uncultured Porphyromonas sp. | reverse complement strand
ATCAGTAGCTGTATATCCTCCCACAGAGGCTTCTCTATCGTTTCTCTTGTGATCACGGTTTGTCTCATCTCTAGAGGACAAAGTTAACCATTTTGCCTCGGACAAGTCGGACAAGTCGGACGGGTCGGACAAGTCTAAATGAGAGGATGGTAAGGTGGAGATGGTGGGAGGGTAGTCTACTGCCGCTTGCGGTGGGTGAGGACGGCGAGGAGGGCATTGACCAGCCCGATGACCGTGAGGGCGGCAAGGTAGGGCCAGAGGTCGGTGAGTGGACTACCCTTGAGGTAGACCATTCGCATGATGATATTGAGGTAGGTGAGGGGATTGATGTAGGCGATTACTTTGCTCCACCACGGCATCGTGCTGATCGGGGTGAAGAGCCCGCTGATGATGAAGAAGATCATCACTGAGAAGAGTTCCATAAACATCGCCTGCTGGACCGACTTGGCAAGATTGGCGATCATCACGCCCTGGAAGGCGATCACCCCGGAGAAGAGGAGGGCGCTGAGGAGGATCAGGAGGTAGCTCCCGACCGGTGCCAGCCCGTAGATGAGGTAGATAAGCAGCGTGCCGAGGAGTGTCGTGCTGATGCCTATGAGCCAGTAGGGTAGTACCTTGGCGACGATGTAGGTGCTACTGCGGAGGGGGGAGAGATTGATCTGCGTGATGGTGCCTACCTCCTTCTCATGCGCCAGTCCGATGGCGGGGTAGATGCCGCAGAGCATCGTCAGCACCATCACGAGGATCGCCGGCAGCATGTAGTACTTGTAGTTGAGCGTCGGGTTGTACCGGTCGAGCATGCGGATCTCCACCGGTCTGCCGCTGCCTGACGACAGTCCCACCTTCTCGGTCAGGATCTCCTCCGACGTGTCGGCGATGAGTCCGCTCATGCGATTCATCGCCATGACGGCATTGGTGCTATTGACCGCATTGGCGATCACTCGGACCGAGGCGTGGCGGGAGAGCTCCATGTCGCGGGAGAAGTCCGGCGGGATCACCAGGATCATCTCCGCCTTATTTCGATCCACCGCCTGGTATGCCGGTTCCTCCGAGGTGTAGAGCCCGATGATGTCGATGTCGGGCGATGCCTCCAGTTTCTGTAGGAGGAGACGACTGTAGTTTCCTCCCGGATCGTGGCTCACGACCGCCAGGTCGAGGTGGCGGAGGTTGAAATTGATCACCCAGGGCGTCAGACCGATCATGATCGTCGGGAAGAGGAAGATCATCGTCAGGAGGATCCTGTCCCGAGCAATCTGCTTAAACTCCTTCTCCAAGAGGTATCCAAAGGCACTACTCATCTCAGGCGGGGCTTGACGTTACGGATCGCAAGGGCGATCGTGAGGATGGCGAAGAGGACGAGCAGCAGCAACTCCACCCAGATGGCGCTGAGTCCGGCGCCCTGGATCATCAGCTTGCGCATCGAGGTGATGTAGTAGGTGGCGGGGATGAAGCGGGAGATCCAGCGGAGGACGAGCGGCATATTCTCCACCGGGAAGATCATCCCGGAGAGGAGCATCGTCGGCATCATCACGCTGAAGCCGGTGAGGATCGTCGACTCCTTCTGCGACTTAACGAGGCTCGAGAGGAGGAGTCCGAAGGCGAGGCTGAAGAAGGTGAAGACAAGCGTCACGAGGAGGATCAGGGCGAGGGACCCGCGGATCGGCACCCCGAGGACGAAGCGGGAGATGACGAGGATGATCGCGATGATGATGAGGGAGACGGCGAGGTAAGGAACGGTCTTGGAGAGGACGATCGTAGTGGGGCGCGCCGGGGTAGTGAGGAGGAGCTCCATGGAGCCCTGCTCCTTCTCCCGCGCAATGCTGATGCTGGTCATCAGCGTGCAGATGACGAGGAGCACCAGTCCCATCAGTCCGGGGACGAAGTTGTACGCTGAGACGAGCCCGGGATTGTAGAGCATCTGGGGTGTGATCTCGATGCTGTAGGGGATCCCCTCGTTGCCGGTGCGACGGCTCAATTGGTCAGCGATAAATTGCTGGGCATAGGCTCCTCGGATGCTCCCCATGGCGGGATCCGACACATCAGCGATCACCTGCAGGCTGGTCGGCAGTCCGGTGATGAGGTCCCGCTCGAAGTGCTCCGGTACCACGATGGCGAGGTCGATCTCGCCTGCCTTCATCATCCGCTCCGCCTCCCCGCTGTCGGAGAGCATCCCTTGGTAGAGGAAGGTGGTATTTCCCTCGAGTGCCTCCGCCAGCTGCTTGCCGGTCTCGTCGGCAGACTGGTCGATGATGACGGTGCGGAGGTCGGTGACGTCCATATTCATCGCGAAGCCAAAGAGGAGCATCTCCGTGATCGGCATGGCGACGAGGATCAGGAGCGTGAGCGGATCGCGAAAGATCTGCTTCCACTCCTTGATGATAAAGGCGCGCATCTGTGAGCCACCGCGACGTGCGGCTCTCCTTTTCTCTCCTCTACTCATCGCTTCCCTTGCTTAGTGACGGCGGTGAAGAGGCTGCCCATGTCGGGGACTCCCTCGGCAGCCTTCAGCTCCGCTGGGGTGCCGAGCACGCGGATCTCGCCATCGACCATGATCGAGACGCGGTCGCAGTACTCCGCCTCATCCATATAGTGTGTGGTGACGAAGACGGTGATCCCGTCCACGTAGGCAACGCGGTAGATCAGCTCCCAGAAGAGTCGCCGTGTCAGCGGATCCACCCCGCCGGTAGGTTCGTCGAGGAAGACCACTTCGGGGCGGTGAAAGATCGCAGAAGCGAAGGCGAGCTTCTGCTTCCATCCGAGCGGCAGGTGCCCGGCGCGGGTGTGGCGATACTCCTCGAAGTCGAGCTGGCTCAGAAGCTCATCCGTTCGCTCCCTGATCGCCTTCTTCTTCATCCCATAGATAGCAGCGTAGAGTCGGAGATTCTCCTCCACCGTGAGGTCGGTGTAGAGGGAGAAGCGCTGGCTCATCACGCCGATGTGCTTCTTGATCCGCTCCCCCTCGCGGAGGATGTCGTG
>NZ_CAKRLH010000197.1 GCF_934359325.1 uncultured Porphyromonas sp. | reverse complement strand
GCCTACGGTGCAGCAGCGGGAGGACTCCGATGAGACCAAGGTGCCGACGGTAGACCCGGGGCGGATGAAGGAGATCTACACCCTTCGCGCCAACGATGGTATCCGGAACTACATCCGTGCCACCTGCTGCCGACCTGTCTACGGCGAGGAGGTGCACGGGATCATCAATGAGCAGAGACAGCCGGTCGTCCATCTCACCTCCTGCCCCAAGGCTATTCGGCTTAAGGCCACCTATGGCGATGACATCGTCGCCGTCCGCTGGGGACCGCATATACACTCCAACTTCGGCATCACCCTGGAGTTTACCGGCAACGACTCCCCCACCTTCCTCGATGATCTGATCGACATCGTCCGGGAGATGCACATCCCTGTCATCGGCATCCATGTGGACAGCATCCACGGCAGCGCGATCGGCTCCATCCACGTCCGCGTCCGTGATCGGTCCGAGCGTGATGAGATGATGCGCCGGATGCAAGGGGTACTCGGTCTCCTCAAGATCCGCCAGATCTTCCCCGAGTACTCCGAGCAGCGTCGCGGTATCCCCATACCCAATCAAAAACCCTTTATACCCCATAAGTAAGCCATGAAACATACCATCGTCGCTCCCTCCATCCTCTCTGCCGACTTCCTCCACCTCGGTGAGGCGATCCGTCTCGTTGAGGAGAGCGAGGCAGAGTGGGTCCACTGTGACATCATGGACGGGCACTTCGTCCCCAATATCTCCTACGGCATACCTATTGTGAAGGCGGTCCGCCCGGCGACTAAGAAGGTGGTCGACTGCCACCTCATGATCGAACACCCGGAGCTCTATGTGGAGGCCTTTGCTGCCGCCGGTGCGGACATGATCACCGTCCACCAGGAGGCGTGTGTCCACCTCGATAGGCAGGTGGCGCAGATCCACGACCTCGGCTGTAAGGCCGGCGTGGCGCTCAATCCCGCAACCCCCGTGGAGACGCTCGTGGACATCCTCCACGCTGTGGATATGGTGCTGATCATGAGTGTCAATCCCGGATTTGGGGGACAAAAGTTTATCCCTCGGGCATTAGACAAAGTTCGTCGCCTTCGCGCTCTGGCACCCGACCTCCTGATCCAGGTGGACGGCGGCGTCAATGCCGAGACCGGGGCGAAGTTGGTCGCTGCCGGAGCCGATGTGCTGGTGGCAGGGAGCTATGTCTTCGGCGCAGAGGAGCCGAGGGAGGCGATCCGTAGCCTCTACACACTCTGATGAGCCTCCTCGACGATATGCGGAGCGAGCGGCTTTACGACTACTCGTCTCCGGAGCTGGCGGAGAGCTTTCGCCACGCCTCTCGTCTCTGCTGTCGTCTGAGATCCCTCTACCCCGGACACCCCGACTATCGGGCAGTGTTGGAGGAGCTGATCCCCGGCATCCCGGAGAGTGCTACCATCGTCGCCCCCTTTTACTGTGACCATGGTCACGGCATCCGGCTCGGGGAGGAGGTCTTTATCAATGCCGACTGCGTCCTGCTGGACGGCGGTCTGATCACCATAGGGGCACACACCCGCATCGGACCGAAGTGCCAGCTCTACACCCCCGCTCATCCACTTGATGCCGTGGAGCGCCGCCGACCGGTGGAGACGGCTCACCCGATCACCATTGGTGAGGACTGCTGGCTCGGAGGCGGCGTGATCGTCTGTCCCGGTGTGACCATCGGTGACCGCTGCATCATCGCCGCCGGGAGCGTGGTCACACGGGACATCCCCTCCGACTGCCTCGCCGCCGGCAATCCTGCGGTCGTCAAGCGCCATCTCTAATTCATTGCCTGGGGAGCGTATCTGAAGTCTGAGAGCCGTGTCTTGGCTCGTCCCGGGATCGCTTGGTGTGGGGGTAAAGTGCTATCTTTGCTATGTACCACTATAGACGATGAAAGGAATAGTACTTGCCGGCGGGAGCGGCACCCGTCTTTACCCGATCACGAGAGGAGTCTCCAAGCAGCTGCTGCCGGTCTACGACAAGCCGATGATCTACTACCCTATCTCCACCCTCATGCTGGCGGGGATCCGGGAGATCTTGATCATCACCACGCCGGAGGATCGCGCCTCCTACGAGCGGCTTCTGGGGGACGGGCGGTCACTTGGGGTGCGCTTCAGTTATGCCGTGCAGCCGGCACCGGAGGGGCTGGCTCAGGCTTTCCTCATCGGGCGTGACTTCATCGGAGAGGAGGATGTCTGCCTCGTGCTGGGAGATAATATCTTCCACGGTGCCACCTTCACCGGTCTGCTGGAGTCGGCTGTCCGGACGGTCGAGTGCGAGCGGCAGGCGGTGGTCTTCGGCTACCGGGTGAGCGACCCGGAGCGGTACGGCGTGGTGGACTTCGATAGCGAGGGGCGAGCACTCTCCATTGAGGAAAAGCCGAAGGTGCCTCGGTCTCACTTTGCCGTGGTGGGGCTTTACTTTTATCCCAATGACGTCATTAAGGTGGCGGAAGGGGTGAAGCCCTCGGCTCGCGGAGAGCTGGAGATCACGAGCGTCAACCAGCACTACCTCGCTGAGGGGCGTCTCTGTGTGGAGCGCTTCCCGAGGGGCTTCGCGTGGCTCGACACCGGCACCCATCGGTCGCTGAGTGAGGCGGGCGCTTACATCGAGGCGATCGAGAAGCGTCAGGGGCTAAAGGTGGCGTGCCTCGAGGAGATCGCCTACAGCCGTGGATACATCACTGGGGAGGAGCTGCGCCGGATCGCTGAGCCGATGCGACAGAACGAATATGGTCAGTACTTAATCTCTCTATTAGAAGAAGAATCGTGAATAACCCTAATGCTCATATCCTCGTCACCGGCGGGGCGGGCTTTATCGGCAGTGCGCTACTTCGCCGCATGGTGGAGCGTTACCCGGAGAGCCATTTCTACAACTTTGATGCGCTCACCTATGCCGGCAATCTGGAGAACCTTGCCTCGGTAGAGGCGTACCCCAATTACCACTTCATCCAGGGCGACATCGCTGACTACGACTTCGTCCTCCGGATAATGCAGGAGTACCGGATCGATGGGATCATCAACTTTGCTGC
>NZ_CAKRLH010000196.1 GCF_934359325.1 uncultured Porphyromonas sp. | reverse complement strand
CGAGGCTGCGTGATGCCGGACTTCTACTCCCTGGATCCCTTCCGCAACGACGTGGATCTGATCTTCCACACCGCCTTTGACGCCTAGAAGGCTGACGCCGGCTCAGAGGAGAGCGAGGAAGAGGCGATGCCCGAGGATAAGGAGGAGTAAACCCCTTTCCCTTTAGTTCAATGCAGTTCCTCGGTGGTCATTCTGCCACTGAGGAACTGCATTGACTTATGATGGGGGGGGCATCAAGACAAACAGACCGGCATCTACCATCACGAGTCGTTAGTCTTATGACTCGGGGCACGACAGGCACCACTATACTGTGGCAATCAGCAGATAGAGATCCACTGATTATGCTACCGGTATTAAGTCCGGAGACACTACCAGATGGCTCTGAGGCGTTGATGTGTCGGAAATCCTTTTTCATATATAAATTTGTAGTAGATTTGTAAAGAAAAGTAATCCACGACAGCATAGACTATGAGCCTCGGAGACCGCTGGAGACGCCTCATCGACACCTTGCTTCCTACTCACAAGAGCAGGATAGCGATCGTTGTACTACTCGGTGTCGTAGCCGGGATCGGCTCCTACCTCGTCTATATGTCGCGCGTCTGGAGCTATGCCGGAGACGATCCGGCGACCTGCATCAATTGCCACGTCATGGAGCCCTACTATGCGACATGGATGCACAGCTCGCACGGCACAGAGACCACCTGCAACGACTGCCACGTCCCGCACGACAGCTTTGTGAGGAAGTACTTCTTCAAGGCGACGGACGGGCTCCGGCACTCCTACGTCTTCACGATGAGGGGCGAGCCGCAAAGTATGAAGGCAATCCCCGAGAGTCAGAAGGTGATCTACGAGAATTGCATTCGCTGCCACTCGCAGCTCAATCAAGAGTTTGTCAAGACCGGGATGCTCCGTGGAGCGTCTATCACTGACGGGACGGAGATGGCCTGCTGGGACTGCCACCGCGATGTACCTCACGGCGGAGTCAATAGCCTCTCCAATACACCCAACGCCATCGTCCCGTTCCCCAAAAGCCCAGTTCCCGACTGGATCAAGAGAGCGAAAAAGAGTAATCTCGACTAATAAGCCACCCCACTATCTCATATATCCGCATTATGAACGAGCAGAAACCCAAACGACTAAAAAACTGGCAAGGCTGGCTTCTCTTCGGAGCCACCCTCGTGATCGTCTTCTTTCTGGGACTCCTTGCCGCCTCAGTGACCGAGCGACGCTCAGAGATCCGATCGATCTATGCCAATAAGAAGATCGACATCGAGCCCGGCGAGGCGAAGAGCGAGGTCTACGGCATCAATTATCCCCGAGAGTACGACACCTGGAGGGAGACCGTAGACACGACCTTTGAGAGCCGACACAATGGGAGCAAGGCGGTGGATGTGTTGGCAGAGCGACCGGAGATGGTCGTCCTGTGGGCAGGCTACGCCTTCAGCCGCGACTACTCCACCCCGCGAGGACATATGCACGCTATCGAGGACGTCACCAAGACCCTGCGAACGGGTACCCCGGGACTTCCGGACGGGGAGGATCTCCAGCCTGCCACATGCTGGACCTGCAAAGGCCCGGATGTGCCGAGGATGATGCAGCAGGTGGGGCTGCAGGAGTTCTATCAGAAACGCTGGTCCGACTGGGGAAGCGAGATAGTCAATCCTATCGGCTGCGCCGACTGCCACGATGCGGAAACGATGGAGCTGCACATCAGCCGCCCGGCACTCGTAGAGGCTATGGAGCGTCGCGGGATCGACATCACCAAGGCCTCTCACCAAGAGATGCGCTCCCTCGTCTGTGCTCAGTGTCACGTCGAGTACTACTTCAAGAAGGACGGCAACTACCTCACCTTCCCCTGGGACAAGGGGATGACCTTTGAGGATGTGGAGGCTTACTATGACGAGCAAGACTACTACGACTACATCCATCCGCTGAGCAAGGCGCACATCCTCAAGGCTCAGCACCCGGACTACGAGCTGGCACAGCACGGGATCCACGCTCAGAGAGGAGTCTCCTGCGCAGACTGCCATATGCCGTACATCAGCGAGGGGGGAGTAAAGTTTAGCGACCACCATATCATGAGTCCTCTTGCTCACATCGACCGTACCTGTCAGACCTGCCACCGAGAGAGCGAGGAGGAGCTGCTAAAGAACGTCTACGACCGACAAGAGAAAGCACTCGAGGTACGGAACAGCCTCGAGAGGGAGCTCTCCAGAGCACACATAGAAGCAGCCTTTGCCTGGGCAAAGGGAGCGACGGAGAGCCAGATGGCGCCGGTGCTCAAGCTGATCCGAGAGAGCCAATTCCGCTGGGATTACGGAGTGGCAAGCCATGGTGCGTCATTCCACGCCCCACAGGAGGTGACGCGTATCCTGAGTGGTGGACTGGAGAGAGCTCTTCAGGCTCGGGTAAAGCTGGCACAGGTACTGGCACAGAATGGATTCACCGGCGAGGTACCAATGCCTGACATCAGCACGAAGGAGAAGGCACAGAAGTACATCGGTCTTGACATGAATAAGCTTCGGGAAAAGAAGGAGGACTTCAAGAAAACCATCGTCCCGAAGTGGATCGAGGAGGCCAAGGCTAAGGGTAATATCTACACTGCCTCCAATCAGTGAGTCCCATTGCCACAAGGACAATATGGGTATCATCTACACTGAGAAGAGACGTTCCCCGATGGCTCGGGTGACGTCTCTTGCCCTAAAGGGAAGTCGTTGCGATGAGTAAGGGAAAGAGCCTGTGGAGCGGGAGGTGGGGCTACAAGGAGGGCTGGGTCGTCACAGGCGGATTGCTCCTGATCTCACTTCTATGGCAGGGGCTCCTCGGTCCGCTACCGGGAGGGATGATCCCCCACTCGACCGTTATCGGAGCTGTCATCATCCTTGTATTGACAGCGGGGATCTGTACCGTTCTCAGGGAGCGGAGAGAGGTGCCGGAGGCGATCCGATACCTCTTTAGCCCTGCAGCCACCATCTGTAGCATCACCCTCTTTATGGGGGTGACTTTAGTGGCCGGGCTGACGACACAGGTGCCGCCGGAGATGGCCATCGGGA
>NZ_CAKRLH010000195.1 GCF_934359325.1 uncultured Porphyromonas sp. | reverse complement strand
AGCCGGGCGATGTGGTGGGCGGAGAAGAGCTCGCCAAAGGAGAGCACCTCATCCAGCGTCTTAGCACTGCACTCTCGTAGCAGCTCCATTCCCTCGAGGAGTCGGGTAAGTCGGTCTGACAGTCCTTCCGGTCCCTCCCCCTGGTCGGTAAGGAGCCTGCGATAGCTCTCCCGCCAGGGCTTCCCCGCCTCGGCGAGGTGAGCCAACTCAAGGAGACGGTCAGTCGTCTTGCCACGTGCGGAGACGACCACTAAGGGTGGGGTGTCGTCACTTGCGACAACGTCTTGGATGATCCGGAGGGAGAGACGGAGGGGCTCCCCATTAGCGAGGGACTTGCCCCCAAACTTTAGCACACGCATATATACTATTGTCTTATGGTTTAAGGAAAGAAGGGTCTCATGATCCTGCAGAGCTGGTCATACTCAATGAGGAAAGCGTCGTGACCATGGTCGGAGACGATGGTGTGGAGCTCCGCATGCTCTTTGCCGGAGCCCCTGAGTCGCTCAATGGTCTCACGGGCGATGAAGTAAGGGAAGAGGCGGTCGCTGTCAATGGCAACGAGGTGGATGTGGGAGGCGATCCGTGCCAGCTCTTTCTCATTCTCCGCCGCATAAATAGTGGAAGTAAGGAAGGTCATCACCCGGTAGGCGCTTAGGCTGAAGCGTCCCTCCAGCGTACGACCGTGGTAATCAAGCCAGTCAAGTACTTTTGGGAGTCCGCTGTCGGTCGTTTTCCCCTCAAAGCGACCAATGAGAGACTTCGGCGTGCGGTAGGTGAGCATGGCGTGGACCCGCGCATCGTGGATCGGGCGGTCGGAGTGATCCAGTATCAGTCTCTGTACCTCAGTCTGGGCAAGGAGCCAGTCCGAGGCCTTGTAGTCCGTGGCTATGGGGAAGAGGTACTCCGCCAGCGTCGGCTCGAGGGTGGCGATCTGCCAGGCAATGCCTCCACCGAGACTGGGCCCGATGAGGGCGTAGAGGTGATCGACACGGAGCTCCCTCAGCACGAACAGCCAGAGGCGAGCCACGTCCCTGACACTGAGCAGTGAGGGATCGTCCAGTGGCGCAGAGCCGGCATACTCATTCCCCGGGATGTCGATCGAGAGGATGGTGTAGCGGGTAGTGTCGATCGTCTGCCCCGGACCGATGAGCTTTGCCCACCAACCCTCCGGACCTGCGACGGCAGAGTTGCCGGTAAGGGCGTGACAGACAAGCACGATGGGAGCACTGCCGAGGGCGGGACCTGCCACCTGGTAGGTGAGGGTGAGTGAGGGGATACTCTCTCCTCGCCAGTTGGTGAAGTCCGAGAGTGTTACTTGTCCGAGCATGACTGGTCGAGTGCGTATTGGAGATCTGCCTTCAGGTCCTCGATGCTCTCCAGACCGATAGAGAGACGTATGAGATCGTCTGAGATACCAGCCTGGCGGAGCTCTTCATCAGTCATCTGACTGTGGGTGGTGCCGGCGGGATGGGTAATGAGGGACTTGCTGTCACCGAGATTAGCAACGAGGGTAAAGAGCTGTGTGCTCTCAGTTACCTTACGAGCCGCATGATAACCACCCTTGGGTGCAAAGGTGAGGATCCCACCGCCAAAGCCACCGAGCAAAGTCCGGCAGAGGTCGCTCTGATCGTGAGCAGGAAGGGTGGGGTAGCGGACCCAGGCGACCTTTGGATTGGCCTCCAGCCACTCTGCCAGCTCACGGGTACGGTCACTAATGGCGTGCGCCCTCAGGTCGAGCGTCTCCAGTCCCTTGATCATCTCGTAGGCATTGAGGGGGCTGAGCCCGGTCCCGAGGTCCCGCAGACCGATAGCGCGGAGTGCCGTGATGAGTGCCTGGGGACCAAATGTCTCTGTGAAGGAGATGTTGTTGTATGTGGGGCAGGGCTCCGAGAGCTCGGGGAAGCGCCCACCACCCCAGTCGTACCGACCGGAGTCGATGATCGCCCCTCCGAGGGTCGTGCCGTTACCGCAGACGATCTTGGTGAGAGCGGAGGTGAGAACGTCGGCGCCCTCGCTGATAGCGTGGCTGATCCCCTCGGTAAGAGTAATGTCTGCCACGAGCGGCAGACCGTGGCGATGAGCTACCTCGGACACCTCGGGGATATTGGTGATGGTGAGCCGTGGGTTGCTGAGCGTCTCGCAGAAGACCAGCTTGGTCTTGTCTGTGATGGCAGCCTCCACTTCTTCTGCATTATTAATGTCTACAAAGGTGGTGGTGATGCCGAAACGGGGTAGGGTCGACTCGAGGAGGTTGAAGGTTCCACCGTAGATGCTATTGGAGGCGACGACGTGGTCCCCGGCTCGGAGCAGGGTGAGAAAGAGTGTGCTGTGGGCGCTCTGTCCTGTGGCAGTAACCACAGTGCCGACTCCGCCCTCATATGCGGAGAGTCGCTTCTCGAGGACATCCACAGTGGGGCTGCCGAGTCGGGAGTAGAGGAATCCCTCCTTGCGGAGCGCAAAGATGTCGATCGCCTCCTGCGAGTCGGCGAAGGCGTATGCGGTCGAGGCTACCAGCGGGACAGACACCGCATGGTGACCGGTAGCAAGAGGATCGTAGCCATAGTGGAGTGCAATGGTCTCAGGAGAGTACTTAGGCTGGGAAGTGTGTGACATAAAGCTAGGGTGTAGTGTATGTGATGATAAAAGTGAAGCGAAACCAAACTGAGCTTCTAACTCGTCGGTTTCGCTTCGTGTGCATGAATGTTGTCTTCCGAAATGGTTATGAGATTAAGTGTGGACACGATAGAGCCGACGAGTGTACGCTGTACATTCGCATCATCATCTGAGGCAGCATGCTGCTGCGGGATGTGTAGCTCTTTTGTCTCATAACATTTGGACGAACAGTGTGACAAAGTTACGAAAATACTTTTAAGTAGCAAATATATTTGAATATTAGTATCTTTACAGAATAAATACAAATCAGTAGATTTGTTTCTCAGAATAAGATTATAGCATTGCAAGCAGTTGAAATCAGGTCGGCAGGTAGAGAAAAATGAGTTACCTTTGGGTGCTGGATAATATAACTCACGAAATAACACCCTATGTTTACCTCCATA
>NZ_CAKRLH010000194.1 GCF_934359325.1 uncultured Porphyromonas sp. | reverse complement strand
TTACGATCTAGCTCGCTCAGGAGGATCTTCCGGAGACGGAGACTCTTAGGAGTAATCTCCACCAGCTCGTCCGACTTGATGTACTCCAGCGCATCCTCGAGCGAGAAGACGATGGGCGGTGCCAGCACCACCTTATCGTCACTACCGGCAGCGCGGACATTGGTCAGCTTCTTTGACTTGCAGACATTGCAGGGGAGGTCGTTATCCTTATTGTGCTCACCCACGACCTGACCCTCATAGACGTCCTCGCCGGGGGCGATGAAGAAGCGCCCGCGATCCTGCAGGTTGTTGAGTGCGTAGGCAAAGGCGTTGCCGGTCTCCAGCGAGACGATGGAGCCATTGGTGCGACCGGGGATCTCTCCCTTCCATGGCTCGAAGGAGAGGAAGCGGTGCGAGATGATAGCCTCACCACTCGAGAGCGTGAGGGCGGCGTTATTGAGTCCGAAGATTCCTCGGGAGGGGATGTGGAAGGTGACGCTGACGCGACCGTTATTGGTCTCCATCGCCACCATCTCTCCCTTACGACGGATGCAGAGGTCCACCAGCTTGCTGGCGCACTCCTCGGGAGCCTCGATCTCCAGCTCCTCGATAGGCTCGCACTTCTGCCCATCGATCTCCTTGATGACCACCTGAGGCTGACCCACCTGCAGCTCATACCCCTCACGACGCATCTCCTCGATGAGGACGGAGAGGTGGAGGACGCCACGGCCATAGACCATCCAGCTGTCGGCGCTATCGGTCTGCTCAACACGGAGGGCGATATTCTTCTCTGTCTCCAGCATCAGCCGATCCTCGATCTTACGCGAGGTGACGTACTTGCCCTCACGACCAAAGAAGGGGGAGTTATTGATCGTGAAGCGCATACTCATCGTCGGCTCATCGACGGCGATCGTGGGGAGCATCTCGGGGGACTCCGGGTCGGCGATGGTCTCACCGATCTCGAAGCCGTCAATGCCGATCACGGCACAGAGGTCGCCCGAGTGCACCTCGTCCACCTTCTGCCGACCGAGACCACTGAAGATATCCAGCTCCTTGATCCGCTGCTTCTCGATCGTGCCGTCCGGCTTTACCAGCGCTATCTCCTGCCCGGCGCGGATCGTGCCGCGATGGACACGACCGATGGCGATACGTCCCACATAAGAGGAGTAACTCAGGGAGGTGATCAGCATCTGGAGCGGTCCCTCGTTGATCGGTGGGGCCGGGATATACTCGATCACACCGTCCAGGAGCGCAGTGATATCCTTCGTCGGCTTATGCCAGTCGGTACTCATCCAGCCCTCCTTAGCGGAGCCGTAGAAGGTGGGGAACTCGAGCTGCTCCTCAGATGCGTCGAGGTCAAACATCAGGTCAAAGACCTTCTCCTGCACCTCATCGGGGCGGCAATTAGGCTTGTCGACCTTATTGATCACGAGGATCGGCTTCAGTCCTATGCGAAGGGCTTTCTCTAGGACAAAGCGCGTCTGAGGCATTGGGCCCTCGAAAGCATCCACCAGCACAAGACAGCCGTCCGCCATATTGAGGACGCGCTCCACCTCACCCCCGAAGTCGGCGTGCCCGGGCGTGTCGATGATATTGATCTTGTAGTCCTTGTACTGGATGGAGACGTTCTTGGAGAAGATCGTGATACCTCGCTCACGCTCCAGGTCGTTGTTGTCCAGTACCTGCTCCAGCTTCTCGCTCGGGTCCCTAAAGAGGTTACCCGCCTGCAGCATACGATCCACGAGAGAGGTCTTACCATGGTCGACGTGAGCGATGATCGCGATATTTCTGATCTTATTTTCTTCCATCTTTTTCGTCCTAAAATGTGCGTGCAAAGTTACATAAAATGAAATGAACCTCATCAGGGCAACCCGGCCCGATTCTCCACCCGGCTCCGCAAGAATGAAAGCCCATCCTCGGGACTGAAACAAATGGCTTAAGGCATTGCGATAGGTCCGACGTTTTGATTACATTTGTAAGACATAGAGTAGTAGCACCTATTGTGCTGAGATTTTCTCTATTGGTTACCTTTTTTATCATGATAGAATTTTTAAAGACTAATTTTCAGACCGGCGATCTGATTGAGATCACGACGGACTCGGAGACCACCCGTGGTCACATTGATTTTTTTGGGCCGGACTACATCGTCCTCCGACTGAGTAATAACCAAGTCAAGGGCATAAGCGAGTCAAGCATACGCACATTTGCCTCCGTGAGCGACCATCCCACTGAGGAGGGACAGGATCAACAGAAGGAGCAGAAAGAAGCCCCTTCCACAACCGCTGCCGACCACTCACCACAGGTCGAGGCTGAGCCGGCCAAACCATTTACGAAATACAAGCCGGGCGATCGTGTCCCGCTATCCATCCTCACCGAGAGAGACCCCTCACTACTCAATGACTGGAGCAAGAAGGGACAGACAAAGAAGAGAAATGAAGAAGCGGTGGAGGGCGTGCGTGAGGCTTACGTCCAGGCGAAGAGTGCCAGCAGGAAAGAGGATCAAGAAGTTGTCTCGCCTACCGGCAAGATCGTTCAGCTCAGGCCATCCTATCAATTTGGATTCATAGACACCACCGACCAGAAACGATATTACTTCAATCGCTCCGATCTCCTCGACGCCTCGCTTAGAGACTTCTCCGGCGACAGCATCGAGGTCGCATTCCTACCGGCGTCCAATCACAAGGGACTCACCGCCAAGGCGATCGTACGACCCCAGACGATCGATAAGCTACTGGACATCGTGATGGAGCGGACCAGCCACGGAGACCTCTTCCGCTCTCGCAATCTGCTCAATATGATTGCCGAGAAGCACCCTAAGAATCAGAGCACCCGGTCTATCCTGGATGCTCTCGAGAGTGTGCTCAGTAAGGGGCGCAGCGAGGAGGACTCGGGCGAGGACTCACAGGCCTACGACGAGGGGATAGACCACCTGGAGGACAAGGACTTCCAGGCTGCGATCAAGTCCTTCTACGCATCCATAGAGGAGGGGGTCAAGGTAGAGCAGTCCATCAAGCAGTCCATCACAGCCTACGTACGGATGTACACCGCAACGGAAGACCTGGAGACCAGGGAGACAACTCGTCACGCAGCTCTCGACTTCATCAATGAGAAAAAGAGCGACCTGCCGAATAACATTAGTACGCTCTTTGTCC
>NZ_CAKRLH010000193.1 GCF_934359325.1 uncultured Porphyromonas sp. | reverse complement strand
GATGGCTTGATCTCCTCGACATTGAGCTTATCCAGCATCTTCTTGCGCGAGGTGGTCTGCTTACTCTTGGCCACGTTGGCGGAGAAGCGACGGATGAATTCCTCCAGCTCCTTCTTCTTCTCCTCCATCTTCTTATTTTGCTGTTGGAGCTGCTTCAGCGCCAGCTGACTGCTCTCGTACCAGAAGTCATAGTTACCCGGATAGAGAGTCACCTTACCATAGTCAATATCTACAGTGTCGGTGCAGACCGCATTGAGGAAGTGTCGGTCGTGACTGACGATCAAGACGGTATTGTCAATATCCTGGAGGTAGTCCTCCAGCCATGCCACCGTGTCGATGTCGAGGTCGTTGGTCGGCTCATCGAGGAGCAGGTTATCGGGCTTGCCAAAGAGGGCACGTGCTAGGAGGACCCGCACCTTCTGCTTACCATTGAGGTTGGCCATCAGTTCTCCGTGGAGCTCCTCCGGGATGCCGAGTCCACTCAGCAGCTGAGCCGCGTCACTCTCCGCATTCCACCCCTCCATAAGGGCAAACTTCTCCTCCAGCTCTGCCGCACGGATGCCGTCAGCGTCAGAGAAGTCCTCCTTGGCATAAAGCGCATCCTTCTCCTCCTTCACTGCCCAGAGGGTACTATGTCCCTGCATGACGGTATTGAGCACCGTCTCATCGTCAAAGGCGAAGTGGTCCTGCGACAGCACGGAGAGTCGCTCACTGGATCCAAAGGTAATGGTGCCTCTCGTGGGTGATAGCTCTCCACTGATCATACGGAGCAGGGTAGACTTCCCTGCACCATTAGCACCGATGACACCATAGCAATTCCCCGGGAGGAATTTCAGATTAACATCCTTAAAGAGGGTCTTCCCTCCAAATTGTATGGCGAGATCGTTGACTTCAATCATTCCTAATCATCCTATAATTAACGTGGGCGACAAAGGTATCAAAATTTGTCTATTTCACTCAGCCACATATCAGCCGAGGCATCGCTCGGCATACGCCAGCAGCCTCTCGGGGAGAGTGAGACCGCTCCCACCTTAGGTCCGTCCGGGCTACAGTTACGCTTGAATTGCTGGGAGATAAAGCGCTTCACGAAGATCTTCATCCACTCCTTGAGCTGCTCCTTCGTGTAGTCATCTCCAAAGGCATTCTGAGCTAGGTAGAGGATCTTAGCAGGAGAGTAGGCACTGTAGATCATATGGAAGATAAAGAAGTCATGTACCTCGTATGGTCCGATCAGTTCCTCGGTACGCTGAGTGATCCGTCCCTCCTCGGGGGAGGTGGAGGTAAGCTCCGGCGAGACCGGCGTGGCCACGATGTCGAGCAAGACCTTCCTCAGCTCCGGCGATACATCCGGTTGCCCGGCGAAGTGAGTGACGATCATCTGCACGCTGGTCTTGGGGATCGAAGCATTGACGCCATACATACTCATATGGTCGCCATTGTAGGTACACCAGCCAAGAGCCAGCTCCGAGAGATCTCCGGTACCGATGACGATGCCGCCCTCCATATTTGCCAGATCCATCAGTATCTGAGTCCGCTCGCGTGCCTGGGCATTCTCGTAAGTAGTGTCCTGCGTCTCAGCATCGTGACCGATCAGTCTCAGATGATCCATGGCGGCTGCACTGATAGGTATCTCACGGCTATCGATATCCAGGAGCTCCATCAGCTTGTCCGCATTGGACTTCGTGCGATCGCTCGTTGCCTCGGCAGGCATCGTCACGCCGATGATCTGGCGAGTAGAGAGTCCGAGTACCTTACAGGCACGGCAGCAGACGAGTAGTGCCAGCGTACTATCCAGTCCACCACTCACACCGATGACCATCTTCGGATTATTGAGATGACGAAGGCGCTGCATGAGACCGGTCACCTGGATCTTAAATATCTCATCACTTCGCTCCTCAAGGTCCACGGTGCCGGGCATAAAGGGATTGCGCTCCACAGGACGTGTCATCACGTAGTCATCATCCTGCTCGGAGAGATCAAAGGGGACGACCATCAGTTTCTCTGTCGCATACTTCGTAGCCGCAGTGCGGAAGGTACTATTGAGCATCCGCTCAGTCCTGATGCGTGCGATGTCAATATCGCTGACGATCAGCTTCTCACTCAGATCAAAGCGCTCCATCTCCTTCAGGATCGTTCCATTCTCTGCAATAAAGCCCTTGCCGGTGTAGACCAGGTCTGTCGAGCTCTCACCGTGACCACAGCTACTGTAGACATATCCATTGATGGCCTGGGAGGAGAGCCCGGAGATCAGCGCACGGAGGTAAGAGTTTTTCCCGGCATTCTCATTACTTGCCGAGAGATTGAAGATAATGTGAGCCCCATGGAGCGACAGGCGGACCCCCGGTGTGATCGGTGCCCACATATCCTCACAGATCTCCACCCCGATACCGACGTCCTTATGACGGAAGATCAGGTCGTGACCTATCGGCACCTCCTGATCCCCGATCTCTATCGTCGAGTAGGCGAGCTCATAAGAGCTGGAGAACCAGCGCTTCTCCTGAAACTCTCGGTAATTAGGTAAGAAAGTCTTCGGGATGGCACCCAAGATACGCCCTCCCTGAATACCGACGGCGGCGTTGTAGAGCTTCTCCTCTGCCCTCAGAGGCATACCGACGAAGAAGAGTATGTCAGTATCCGCAGTACGATTGGCAAGCTCAAGCACCGCCTCCTCCGCCTGCTCCAGCAGGAAGGGTTGTAGCAGGAGATCGCCGGCGGTGTATCCGGTAATCGACAACTCAGGGAAGCCAAGGACCTCCACCTTCTGTTCCACAGCGCGTCTAACGAGAGCCTCGATCCGATCAATGTTGTAGAAGCAGTCAGCAACGCGCACAAAGGGAGCGGCAGCAGCCACCTTGATGTATCCGTATTTCATAACTTAATGTAGGTAAGTAGTGAGAGAGACCAGACGGTTAAGCTTGGTGAGTGTGGGTCTCTTCCTCGTCAAAGTTACCCCTTTACTCTCACTTACCCAAGTCCTCTACAAGGGCTGATACGTTTGAGACTCGTCCATCAGCAGCGTAACCGCATCCGCAAGGATGCCCGCTCCATAGGCATCGGTCGAGCCAAGAAACGGCGAAGACCGATGTATGAGAGTTTCTTTCGTGTCCCGACCCCTTGCGGGTCGGCGTCTCA
>NZ_CAKRLH010000192.1 GCF_934359325.1 uncultured Porphyromonas sp. | reverse complement strand
AGGCCCTGTAGTTCAACGGATAGAACGGAAGTTTCCTAAACTTTAGATGGGAGTTCGATTCTCCCCGGGGTCACTCCAGCCAGCAGGTGTGCCGTCTCAGCGACAGGCGCACCTGCTTTTTATTGTGTAGAAGCAGAAGAAAGACCACCCTCAGGAGTTCAGTACTCCTGATGGTGGTCTCTATTAAATACAAATAAATTGATTGCTCAAAAACATGAGTCCAGCGACCGGGCAGACGTTGCCGTCACCCTATCTGCTGACATGGAGGGAGAAACTGCTCATCCGGCAGCGAGATAAAGGGAGTCACACCACTGACACCCCATCCAGCCAGATGCGGTCCAAGCTATAGACCTCACTCACCAGTCCGGAGGAGAGCTTAAAAACCTGCGGACCGCGCCGCATAAGTTGCTGTCTCATACCTCGGCTAAGCTGTGAGGCTGCCAGGATCCGTGTCCCCATGGCCACATTATCTGCCTTAGCAAAGAGTCGGGCATCGTCATCGCTGTCATCCAGACAGATCGAGTAGACCGTTACTCCACTTGTAAGTGATCGGTGCGAGAGCATCGCGTTGATCGCTCTCGAGAGACCATCATCCGTCCGCCAGGTCACGACGAGTGCTGTCTCAGGACCACGTCCAAGGGCACTGAGTGTGTCATGGAAACCCTCCATTTCTCTTCCTGGAAAGCGCTCTCCCGGATTGAGTCCATAGTCGGGCTCTACGGGAGCCACTCTGGCAGACAGACACGACAGTGTCAGTATCAGAGCGAGCCCTCCAAGTACGAAATTTCTGAATCTCATATCAAATTGTCTAGTGAATAGATATCCTGAGTCGCCACATACCCTCACGGGCCGGCATTGCGGTCAGGCGTCCGTGTCTCGGAACCTTTTGTGAGGACAACCTCTGTTGTCCATCGCACTAAGCGGTGCAAATGTACGTGATTTATGCCTTGCGACAAAATACTCACCTCTAGTACTCAGGGCTTTCCCGCTCCCAGAGAGGGATAAACTAGGAACACCCCACCCTGCGTCCTGAGGCGAAACCGGCTATCTCCAACCGGATGAATAGTGACAGAGAAGTCAGCAAAGGAGCGCCATTTTGTCACCGGCAGACTTGTCAGGTCGGACTTGGCACACTTTTCCCTAAGTCAATAGTGCAATTAAAGACTATTTCAATCACTATTTAGTAGCTCAATTATGAATATCAAACCGTTAGCAGACAGAGTCCTCATCCAGCCCGCAGAGGCAGAGAAGACCACTGCATCAGGCATCGTCATCCCTGACTCATCTGAGAAGAAGCCGGTCCGCGGCAAGGTCATCGCCGTCGGTGAGGGTACCAAGGATGAGAAAATGGTGCTTAAGGAGGGAGACAACGTCCTATATGGCAAGTACGCAGGTACCGAGGTCGAGGACGGGGATACGAAGTACCTCATCATGCGCCAGAGCGATGTGCTCGGCATCATTGAGTAATCAACTGTAATAAAACTTCAAAGGAATCAAATCACAACATATATATGGCTAAGCAAATCAAGTACAGCACAGAGGCAAGGACCCTCCTCAAGGATGGTGTCGACAAGCTCTCCGATGCAGTCAAGACTACTCTCGGACCTAAGGGACGCAACGTGATCCTGGACCGCAAGTTTGGCGCTCCCCACATCACCAAGGATGGTGTCTCCGTAGCTAAGGAGATCGAGCTGGAGGATCCGTATGAGAACATGGGTGCCCAGCTGGTCAAAGAGGTGGCCTCTAAGACCAACGACGACGCCGGTGACGGAACCACTACCGCAACTGTCCTCGCACAGAGCATCATCAGCGTTGGGCTCAAGAACGTTGCCGCAGGCGCTGCTCCTCTGGAGATCAAGAGAGGTATCGATAAGGCCGTCAAGGTCATCGTCGAGGATCTGAAGAAGCAGAGCGTCGAGGTAGGCACTGATCTAAAGAAGATCGAGTACGTAGCCACACTATCCGCCAATGGAGATGAGGAGATCGGCAAACTGATCGCCGAGGCCTTCGGTAAGGTCAAGAAGGAGGGTGTCATCACTGTCGAGGAGGCTAAGGGCATGGAGACTTACGTAGACGTCGTCGAGGGAATGCAATTCGACAAGGGCTACATCTCCCCCTACTTCGTGACCGATACGGACAAGATGCTGACTGAGTTTGACAACCCCTACATCCTGATCTACGACAAGAAGATCAGCAACATCAAGGACATCCTCCCGATCCTCGAGAAGGTCTCCCAGAGCGGTCGTCCTCTCCTGATCATCGCAGAGGACGTGGAGAGCGAGGCACTTGCTACCCTCGTGGTGAATAAGCTCCGCGGCATCCTCCAGATCGCCGCTGTCAAGGCTCCCGGCTACGGCGATCGCCGCAAGCAGATGCTCGAGGACATCGCCATCCTCACCGGGGCAACCGTAGTGAGCGAGGAGGTCGGTCTCAAGCTCGAGAACGCCACTGCAGATATGCTCGGAAGTGCCGAGAAGATCAGCGTGGACAAGGATCACACCACCATCGTAGGCGGCAAGGGCGACAAGGATGCTCTCGCCAATCGTGTCAGCCAGCTCCGCAATCAGATCGAGGCTACCACCTCTGACTACGACCGTGAGAAGCTCCAGGAGCGTCTCGCCAAGCTCGCCGGCGGTGTGGCAGTCCTCTACGTCAGCGCCCCCAGTGAGGTGGAGATGAAGGAGAAGAAGGACCGCGTCGATGACGCTCTAAGCGCCACTCGCGCAGCGATCGAGGAGGGAACTGTCCCCGGCGGTGGTGTCGCCTACATCCGTGCCCAGAAGGCTCTCGAGGGTCTCAAGGGTGCCAATGACGACGAGCAGACCGGTATCGACATCATCTGCCGCGCCATCGAGGAGCCGCTGCGTCAGATCGTCGCCAACGCCGGCAAGGAGGGCGCTGTAGTGGTACAGAAGGTCCGCGAGTCGGAGGGTGACTATGGATACAATGCACGTGAGGATCGATTTGAGAACCTCCGCGAGTCCGGTGTCATCGACCCGACCAAGGTATCCCGTGTCGCTCTCGAGAATGCAGCCTCCATCGCAGGCATGTTCCTCACGACTGAGTGCGTCATCACCGACATCAAGGAGGATGAGCCTGCCATGAATCCTGCCGCAGGTATGCCCCAGGGCATGTAATTCTGCCTCGCTGAG
>NZ_CAKRLH010000191.1 GCF_934359325.1 uncultured Porphyromonas sp. | reverse complement strand
CGCTCCCCGGCATTGACCTGAAGATTGATATCTGAGAAGAGTACGGTGGCGCCAAAGGAGACGCCGACGTGACTTAGCGTCAGCATGGTGTATAGTTAGGTGGTGATGATCGTGGGTGACGAGTAGATGCTCAGCGCCTCTGATCGTATGTGTCCCATGGTGGAGGCGACGGCGCTGTAGGCGCTATTTGGCGTGGTGAGGATCTTAGTCGTCTGGGAGAGCGCGAGCAGGTCCCCATAGATCTCGATCAGCCCGTCTACCGACGTCCCGTCCGACATGGAGGAGGGCGAGATGATCCTGGAGCTGTAGAGGGTCTGGAGCCGCTCCCGCTCGTTGTGCGATGTGGTGGTGACGAAGAAGGAGGTGCCGGGATCGGCGACTACGACCTCATGCATCCGCTTGATGAAGAGCTCTATCGGGCTGTCCTGCATCGATACGGCCGAGTCGCGGTCTATGTGGATCCCGACGATATTGTTGTGCCACGAGGAGAGGCGAGAGTTGCGCACGTTGATCACCTCGATATTTGGCAGCAGCGGGCTGTACATATCTCGCGAGCGAGTCAGCTCCATACTTGTCTCGATGAATAGCCTGTGGTGTCTCCGGCGGAATATCAGCTCCAGCTGCTCCGGCGCATGCGCCTGTAGCTCCTTGATCTTGTCGTTCGTCAGTACGTTATCGAATGAGACCATCATATAAGGCGCCGAGAGCCAGACATTCCCCTTGTCTGGGTAGCGGTTGCTGATCCAGTCGGTCCACTTCGCCTCCCTGATCGTGATCTCCTCCCTCCTCATCTGAGGGTCGAGGGTAAAGAGCCGATTGGACGGTGCCATAAAGTCATCGGTCTCAAACCAGATGATCTCTAATGGTCTGCTGTGCTTCCGCGCCAGGGCAATGGTGGAGGCCACGGCGCGAAGCCGTTCCCCCAGCCCGCCTGTCGGCACAAGCGTAATCTTTCCCGATGGGTCAGGGGCGAGCCGATCCGCTTTCTCTTGGTCAGTCTTTGTGGATGTATTCATAGGCGATTGAGACGCTTGAGATAACAATTGCGACAGAGGGGCTCGTACTCCGCCTTGGCCCCTACGAGTACCTGCTCTTGGTCCGAGACGAGGCGGTAAGAGTAGAGGGCGGGGGCGCCACAGGAGACACAGATGGCGTGCACCTTGAGCACCCTGTCGGCGACCGCCATCAGTCGCGGCATGCAGCCAAAGGGCTTCCGCTCGTAGTCCATATCCAGTCCCGAGACTACCACCCGGATGCCGTTGTCGGCCATCTGTAAGCAAATGTCTACTAAGGAAGTGTCAAAAAACTGCCCCTCATCGATCCCCACCACCTGAGCATCCGAGCTCAGGAGAAGGATCGTCTCCGGGCGCGCCACGGCGGTAGCCTCGAGTGTATTGCGATCGTGGCTGACCACGTCCCCCTGAGAGTAGCGAGTATCTATCAGGGGCTTAAATACCTGCACCCGCTGGCGTGCGATCACTGCCCTCCTGAGACGGCGCATGAGCTCCTCCGTCTTGCCGGAAAACATCGACCCTACGATCACCTCTATGCTTCCTCGGGCTGGGAAGCCATTATTGGGTCGCTCGTAGAGACCCTCGTGCATCCGCTCGTCAAGCTCGTCCTCGTCCATCATGCTTCCTTTTCCCTCCAGTCGCCGCACTCCTTGATGAGGTCGACCAAGTGATCCACCGCCTCGTCCTGCGGGATCCCGCGCCGCACTCTCTCCTTACCGTGGTAGAGGTCGACCCGTCCGGGTGTCGAGCCCACGTAGCCATAGTCTGCGTCCGCCATCTCCCCAGGGCCATTCACGATGCAGCCCATCACCCCTATCTTGAGTCCCTTGAGGTGCGAGGTGGCAGCCTTTACCCTTGCGACCGTCTCCTGGAGGTCAAAGAGCGTCCGCCCACAGCCGGGACAGGAGATGAATTCGGTCCTTGAGATCCTCCTCCGGCTTGCCTGTAGGAGTCCAAAGGCGAGCCGAACCGCCTCTCTACTGCTCAGCTGCGGACCCGAGACGAAGAGGCCCTCTCCCTGCCCGCGCAAAAGAGCCGCTCCCACAGCATAGCCGAGTCTGACCGCCGCCTCGTCGGCCCGGCCCTCGGCTGAGATGCCTATTATATATGGTGTGGTCATCACCTCATCCAGTGCCCTCAGCATCGCAGGGGCATCGGAGTGGGTGAGCCTCACGATCAGGTGTCCCCCCTCCGGGAGGTTGAGGATCTCCCCGCGGAGTGCCTCCCTGTCAGTGACCGTCACTAAGCGGGGATCAGAGCGTACCAGGTCGGGACAGCAGTCTCTCTCATAGGTGTTGACCTCCCCGATGACCAAGGGCGTACTCGATGGTCTCACGGGGTGGGGGGGGGCGGATAAGGAGTCGAGAGAAATGGCCTCCGCCCCGGCGGCCTGCTCCACACACTCGACCAAGATCCATGCCGGCTTGATCTCCTGCTCCGGTGCTTCGCTCAGTGACACGCGGATGGTGTCGCCCAGCCCCTCACTCAGCAGGGCACCAATGCCGACGGCGCTCTTCAGGCGACCGTCCTCGGCATCCCCCGCCTCGGTCACGCCCAGGTGGAGCGGGTAGTGCATATCCCTCCTGTCCATCTCGCTCACCAGCAGGCGAACCGCCTCCGTCATCAGCACGGTATTGGAGGACTTGAGCGAGATCACGACGTCGTCAAAGCCCTTCCGCCGGCAAACCTCGAGGAACTCCATGCAGCTCTCCACCATCCCCGGTGCCGTATCCCCGTAGCGAGACATGATCCGGTCGGAGAGCGACCCGTGATTGACCCCTATCCGGATCGCCGTGCCGTACGAGCGGCAGTGGTCGAGGAAGTCGCCAAACTTACTCTGTAGCTCCTCCAGCTCCTGTGCATACTCGGCATCGGTGTAGTCCACCCGCTCGAAGACGCGCGCCGGGTCGTAGAAGTTGCCCGGGTTGATCCTCACCTTCTCCACATGCTTGGCAGCCTCGTAGGCGGCCTTGGGATTGAAGTGCACATCGGCAACCAGCGGGATCCGACTGCCGGACTCCCGGAGCCGGTCGTGTATCTGACCTATCGCCCTCGCCTCCCTCACGCCCTGTGTCGTGAAGCGAACCAGTCTCCCTCCCGCCTCGGCGATCCGCTTCGCCTGCGCTACACTCGCCTCGATGTCGTTGGTATCCACATTGGCCATCGACTGGATCACGATCGGG
>NZ_CAKRLH010000190.1 GCF_934359325.1 uncultured Porphyromonas sp. | reverse complement strand
AATAAGCTCTACAAGATGACTGCCCTGCAGTCCTCCTTTGCCTGCAATAACATCGCCCTCGTCGACGGTCGCCCGAGACTGCTGTCGCTGAAGGAGCTGATCGGCGAATTTGTCAAGCACCGCCACGAGGTGGTGACGCGTCGCACCCGATATGATCTGAAGAAGGCTAAGGAGCGGCTCCACATCCTCGAGGGGCGCATCGTCGCCGCCGACAATATCGATGAGGTGGTCCATCTGATCAAGGCGTCGGCCAATCAGACCGCCGCCATGCAGGCGCTCATGGAGCGCTTCAGCCTCTCCGAGATACAGGCGCGCTCCATCGTGGAGATGCGTCTCGGTCAGCTCACCGGCCTCGAGCTGGACAAGCTCCACCAGGAGTACGACGAGGTGACGGAGAAGGTGAGGTACTACGAGCGGATCCTCTCCGATGAGGACTTCCTCTACTCGATCCTCATCGAGGAGTGTCGCGAGATCATCGACAAGTATGGCGACGACCGCCGCTCGGACATCGTCTACGCCACCCCGGACATGAATCCGGAGGACTTCTACCCCGACGATGACATGATCATCACCATCTCGCACTACGGGTACATCAAGCGTACGCCGCTGGCAGAGTATCGCTCGCAGAATCGCGGCGGTACCGGTGCCAAGGGTGCGGGGACCAAGGACGAGGACTTCGTCGAGTTTGTCTACGGCGCGTCCAATCACGCCCACCTCCTCTTCTTTACCGACCGGGGTCGCTGCTACTGGCTCCGCGTCTTTGAGATCCCCGAGGCGGCACGCAACTCCAAGGGACGTGCGATCCAGAATATCCTCAATATCGAGAGCGACAACCGCATCACCGCCATCCTGAGGATCAAGAACCTCACCTCCGACCAGGAGTTCGTCGACACCCATTACCTCAATTTCGTCACCGAGCAGGGCATGATCCGCAAGGCGCGACTGAGAGACTTCTCCCGCCCACGCTCCAAGGGGATCATCGCCATCCGACTCAAGGACGAGACCGACCGCGTCGTCTCCGTCATGCTCACCAACGGTCGTCACGACGTCCTCCTCGCCAGCCGCGAGGGCCGGGCGATCCGCTTCCCGGAGGGTCTCCTCCGCCCGATGGGTCGCACCTCGGCTGGGGTGCGCGGCATGCGGCTCCAGTCACCTGAGGACCGCGTCGTGGGGGCGATCAGCATCAAGGACCCGGAGGCAGAGTCGATCCTCGTCGTGTCGGAGAACGGCTACGGCAAGCGCTCCCCCCTCGAGGAGTACCGCATCACCAACCGAGGCGGCAAGGGCATCATCACCCTCAAGGCGACTGCGAAGACCGGCAAGCTCATCGCCGTCCACTCCGTCACCAACGATCACGACATCATGATCATCAATAAGAGTGGCGTCGTGATCCGCGTCCACGTCTCCGACATCTCCATCCTCGGGCGAAACACCCAGGGCATCCGTCTCATCAACCTCAGCAAGAGGGACGACGAGATCGCCGATGTCTGCCGTGTCCCCGCCGACGAGGATCAGGCGGAGCAGGAGGATACCTCCATCGGCGAGCGGGAGGAGGATGCCGACCCCACCGCCCTCGATGAGCCGGAGGACGACACCTCGGAGAGCGAGGAGGATTAAACGATCCACCCACTTTTCTATCATATATAATGTACGAAGGTGCAAGGAGCACGTCCATTAGGACAGTTTTTGTTACCTTTGGACCGACTCCCCGGGGCAACCGTTGGGGGAGATTGTGGTAAACTTTGAGAATAAATTAATAGCAAAGAATAGACAACCATGAGTAAAAAACTACTTATCGGAGCGCTCTCACTCCTCATCGCCGTACCTGCCGCCTTCGGTCAGGAGAAACTGGTGAAGCAGGTGGAGCGCATGGCCAAGAAGGACGACGTCAACGTACAGGAGGCGCGTAACTTCCTCAAGCCGGCATTTGAGAACCCTGAGACCGCCAACGACGCCAAGACCTGGTGGGTCGCCGGACTCATCGAGGAGCAGCAGGTGAAGCGTGACTACCTCCAGCTCTCTCTCGGCAAGGAGATCAATCAGGACGCTTTCTACAAGGCAGTCGCCGACATGACCGACTACTACATGAAGGCTGACTCCCTCGACCGTCTCCCCAACGAGAAAGGCAAGGTAAAGCAGCACTTCGACAAGAAGATCTCCGAGTCCCTCGCCACCTACTACGGCTTCCTCGTCAATGGAGGTGCCGCAGCGATGGACGGAGGTGATGTCTGCAAGGCTCACGACCTCTTCCAGAAGTTTATGGACGTGAAGAAGATGGAGCTCTTCCAGGGCACCCCCACCGCCGAGCAGGACTCGATGTCGATGCAGATCGGATTCTTCAACGCCTACACGCTTACCCAGTGCAATAAGGACGACAAGCAGGCTGCCATCGCCGCCTATGAGGCGATCAAGGACGTCCCCTTCCGTCAGAATGACGTCTACCAGCTCCTCGCACAGTCCTACGTCCAGGCAGGCGACACCGCCGGCTTCCTGAGGACGCTCGATGAGGGTATCAAGCTCTTCCCGGAGGAGAATTTCTACCTCTTCAATAAGATCAACATCCTGATCCAGGAGGGCCGTCACGAGGATGCCAAGGCCTATCTCGACCAGGCCATCTCCGCGAATCCGAGCAACAAGCAGCTCTACTTCGTCCTCGCTAACGTCTACGAGCAGGGCTACAAGGATATGGGAAAGGCTGAGGAGGCCTTCAAGAAGGCTCTCGCCATCGACCCTGAATACGCAGAGGCCATGCTCGGTCTCGGTCGCGTCTACTTCAACCAGGGTGCCAACATCCAGTCCGAGGCCAACGCCATCACCGATGAGGCTCAATACAAGGCTAAGGTGGACGAGGCTAAGGTCTTCTTCCAGAAGGCTCTGCCTTACTTCGAGAAGGCTGTGGAGCTCAATCCTGACGACACCCAGTATCTCGTTGCTCTCCGTGGTATCTACTACAACCTCGGCATGGACGATAAGTACAACGAGATCGACCAGAGAATCCAGAACAAGTGATCTCTGATCCCTAACCAACATCCCTCACGGCGGGACGGCACCTCAGTGTGTCGTCCCGCCTTTTTTGTACCCACTTCCCCGCCCTCCCTCTCAGGTAAATCTAATACCGGTAATAGAGATCCGCCGGAGGTGTGGGGGCTTTTCGGTACATTTGTAGGTGGCAATCATTTCTCCTCTATAATATAAAAATGTAATAT
>NZ_CAKRLH010000189.1 GCF_934359325.1 uncultured Porphyromonas sp. | reverse complement strand
GACAAGGAGATCCTGAGCAATGAGTCGCAGGAGCGTATGGGCATCCTGATCCATAAGGAGGACCTCGAGGGCGTGCGAGCCATTGCCGAGCGGGAGCGCGCACCTTTCTATCCCGTCGGGGAGGCCAAAGCAAGTGGGAAGCTGGTCTTTGACCACCAGGAGACAGGCGCACCGGCGGCGCTGGATCTCCAGCTGAGCCACCTCTTCGGCTCCGCCCCCAAGACGATCATGGAGGATGAGACAAGGGAGACCACCTTTGCCGATCCCGATAAGAACCCGCTCGCCGGGCAGAAGCTCGCCGATGTCATCGCTGACGTGCAGCGACTCGAGAGTGTCGGCTCCAAGGACTGGCTGACGAATAAGGTGGACCGCTCCGTCACTGGCAAGGTGGCGCGCCAGCAGTGCTGCGGTCCGCTCCAGCTGCCCCTCTCTGACCTCGGCGCCGTGGCGCTCGACTATCGGGGCGAGGCGGGTATGGCGATGGCCCTCGGTCACGCGCCGGTGGCAGCGATGATCTCCGCTGAGGCGGGCTCCCGTCTCGCCATCGCCGAGTCGCTGACCAATATCGTCGGAGCACCCCTGCGGAAGGGGCTCGAGAGCGTCTCGCTCTCCGCCAACTGGATGTGGCCCTGTCGCAACCCCGGTGAGGATGCCCGACTCTACGCTGCCGTTAGGGCGGCATCCGACTTTGCCATAGCCCTCGGGATCAATATCCCGACCGGCAAGGACTCCCTCTCGATGACCCAGACCTACCCCGACGGGCAGCGGGTCACCGCTCCCGGTACGCTGATTGTCACCGCGGGAGCCGAGGTGACCGACGTCCGCCGGATCCCCGACCCGGTGCTGAAGGACGCCCCGGGGAGTGCGGTGCTGTACGTCGACTTCTCCTTCTGCAACCGTCATCTCGGTGGTTCCGCTCTCTATCAGACGCTCGGCAAGGTGGGCTCCACCACGCCCGACGTTGTGGACGTGGACTACTTTGCTGACTCCTTCGGTGCGATCCAGGAGCTGGTTAGTGAGGGGAGGATCCTGGCGATCCACGACCTGTCCGCCGGCGGTCTCGTCACCGCTCTCCTCGAGATGTGCTATGCGCGCACCGAGGGAGGAGTGCAGCTCTCCGCCGATCTCCTCAGCGAGGGACCTCTGGAGGAGGTTCTCTTTGCCGAGAATCCCGGCGTGCTGATCCAGGTGGCTGACCCGGAGGGTGTGATGAAGTCACTCGAGGAGGCGGGCGTCGCCTCCGTCCTCGCCGCCCTCCCGATCAAGGAGCGGCTGATGCGCATCGGTAAGGAGGAGATAGATATCGATGAGATGCGCCGTGCCTGGCAGACTCCGTCGCGCCTGATGGAACCTGAGCAGGCGTCCAAGGAGTGCGCTGAGTCGAGGGCCAGGGAGCAGCTCGCTCAGCCGCTGGACTACCGGCTACGCCCCGGGCAGAGACGCACGCTCGCCGACTACGGCAAGAGCCGGGATCGGAAGGAGCGGAGCGGCATCACCTGCGCCATCATCCGCGACAAGGGGACCAATGGCGAGCGAGAGATGGCTTACGCCCTCTGGCTGGCCGGCTTCGATGTGCGGGATGTCCATATGAGCGACCTGATGAGCGGTCGCGAGACGCTGGAGGAGTGCCGGATGATCGTCTTCTGCGGAGGCTTCTCTCATAGCGATGTGCTGGGGGCGGCGACCGGATTTGCCGCAGGCTTCCGGTACAACGATCGGGCCAGCGAGGCGCTGCGGAAGTTTTACGCCCGTCCCGATACCCTCTCGCTCGGCATCTGCAACGGCTGTCAGCTGATGGGGAAGCTGGACCTCCTCTACGGCGAGGAGCGGAGCTTCCGTCTTCTGCACAACGAGAGCGGAAAATTTGAGTCCACCTTCCTCACCCTCGAGATCCCCGAGACGAATAGCGTGATGCTCGGCAGCCTTGCCGGCACGAAGCTCGGCTGCTGGGTGGCACATGGTGAGGGGCGCTTTGACCTCTCGGCTGACCCCCACAGCTACTCGGTGGCCGTCCGCTACGGCTACGAGGCGTACCCAGGCAATCCCAACGGCTCACCCGACCGCATTGCGGCGCTGGTGAGCGACGACGGGCGTCATCTCGCGATGATGCCTCATCCGGAACGGTCCGTCTTCCCCTGGCAGTGTGGGTACTACCCGGAGGCGGGGGATGAGGTGACGCCATGGTTTGAGGCTTTTGTCAATGCCTACGAGTGGTGTCGGGCACACCGCTGAGCAGGCTTATATAATGGATATCATCTATCATGAGTAAAACGAATCATCAACAGGCGGAGAAGCCGCGACCACATCAGTACGTCGATGAGGAGTACTCCGCACCCACGATGCGGGAGGAGCCGCGAAGCCTCTGGGGCTGGTTTGTCCGCTGCATCACGACCCGCTATGCCGACCTGAGCGGTCGGGCGCGCCGCTTTGCTTTCTGGAGCTTTGTCACCTTCTTCATCGCCTTCCTCCTGCTGGCGGTGCTGATCTGCTGCGTGGAGACCTACTTCTCGATCAAGGGGTATGGCCCCTCCGAGATGGAGCTTAGCAATCCCGGATTCTACCTCGATATGGCTCAGGGGACCTGGACCTTCTGGCTCATACCATTAGTGCTGGCGATCTTCTTCATCCCTATGGTGACGGTGACGGTGCGGCGCTTCCACGATGTGGGCATATCGACCGGGGTCTTCTTGATCCTCTTTGCGGTGCAGTTTTTCTTCCTCGTCATGGGGCTGATCGACAGCGACATCGCTGAGGGCGAGCTGGAGGCGACGCTCAACTTCATCTCCGAACTGGTAGTCTGTGGCTTCCACCTCTTTGTCGTCGTCGTGGCGCTGATGCCGGGGAAGAAGGGCCCGAATAGATACGGTCCCGACCCGAAGCGTCGCGGGGCGCAGATGGACATCGAGATCGTCTGACCCGGTGGCTGACCTTATGGAGCAAGCTCCCCGCGTGCCGGGCGAGCGACACCTGACGCTGTGGAGCTACTTCTGGACTGCTCTCACGCGCCGGTATGGTAGCTTCGATGGCCGATCGAGGAGGCTGGAGTTCTGGAGCTACTACCTCTTCATCGTCCTCTTCTACCTCCTTATCCTTGCAGCGCAGGCACTACTGGACGGGGTGGGCGTGACGAAAGCAGCGCTCATCGCCCCCTTCGGCATCGAGGGGATCCTCTCCGGCTACGGCGACCGACCCTACTTCGATGCGCCGGT
>NZ_CAKRLH010000188.1 GCF_934359325.1 uncultured Porphyromonas sp. | reverse complement strand
CGTGAGATATGGAGCCGGAAATTCATGACAAGGTGATGAGTACCGCCACGATCGTGGCTGAGTTCTTCAGCCACTTCCGTGAGACGCTTTTGACTGGCGGCTGCCTGTCGGTCCACAAGGTGACCACCAGCTTTGACCTCGTCGAGGGAGAGATCCTGCTCTCCTCGGACAGCGGTCAGAGCGATAGCGAGGTGATCTACGGCTGGCTCTCCGAGGATGGGGAGCGTGCCGTGGTGACCGAGCAGGAGGCGCTCCTGACCGTCCGTGAGGCGCTGCGGCGGCTGGCGGCGGCGGGGTTCTTCGAGCAGTACCCCTTTGCGATGGACATCACGATCGACTACCAGAGCGGGGGAGCGAAGGATAAGACGCTCTACTCCCACAGTGACAGCACTTGGGACGAGGTACGCCACGACAAGCTCCTCAAGGGAGCCTCCGAGGAGCTGGACCTCTTCTTCGCTCGGCTGATGAAGTAGACCAGACTGCAAGATACGACAAGAGGATGACCTCCATGGAGATCATCCTCTTGTCGTATCTTGGATTATAGTGTATTAGCGATTGGAGAGCCGGTCCTTGAGCTTCTTCAGCTGGATCTCGAGTGCCTCGCACGCCTCATCGGCAGCCTGCTCAAAGCTGTCCGCCGTCTTCTCAGAGAAGAGATCCGGACCCTTGACAGAGAGGGTGATGCGGACCTTCTTATTACGCTTCGTCTCCGGCTTGATCAGCGTCATGACCACATCAGCATCTAAGATATCTGCATAGTAGCGCTCCAGCTTTTGGACCTTGGTGGTGACAAAGTTCTGCAGGTCGTTGGAGGCCTTAAAGTCTACGTCTTGGATCTTTACGTTCATAATAATCGTAAGTAGTTGGTTGGTGATTTATTCCTTGGATGGCTTCTGAGCCCTTGGGTGGGCGCGGTACATCCTCTGCAGTTCCTCGAAGGTGGTGTGGGCGTAGATAGAGGTGGTGGAGATCTCCTCATGCCCGAGGAGTTCCTTGACGCTCATCAGTCCTGCACCGTCATTAAGGAGCGCTGTGGCAAAGCTGTGGCGCAGCACGTGGGGACTCTTGCGAGAGTAGCCCGAGAGTGGCCCGAGGGCCTCCATGACGTAGCTGCGGAGCTGGCCGGCGCTGACCGGTATCCCTCGCTCTGTGGTGAGGAAGTGCGTCACCTCCGGACGCGTACTGCGGTCCCTGTAGGACAAATATAGAGCTATTTTCTGATCAAGCAAAGCGCCATAGGGGATATATCGCTCCTTATTTCGCTTCCCCAGGACGCGGATCCGCAGACCGGACCGATCCACGTCGCTGACCTGCAGCCCTCGCACCTCTGCCGACCGCATACCGGTCTGGAAGAGCAGGTCGGTCACAAAGGCGACCCGTAGGAGATGCACCCTGTCCTCCTCCCGCTCCGCAGCCTCAGAGTCGGTGTAGAGCTGCTCTATCCGTGTGGTGAGCGTCTCTGCATCTACAAAGGGCGGCAGGCTGCGCTCCATCTTGGGGAGCTGGACCGCAGCAAAGGGGTCCGTCTCCACCAAGCCCTGCTTCAGGAGGTAGGTAAAGAAGGTCCGCAGCGAGGAGAGCCGCCGATGAACCGTCCTTGGACTGTCCCCTCGCGCCATCAGCTGCATCGCCTGTCTCCGGGCGCCCCTCAGATCGATCGACTGTAGGCTCTCCGCTGTCGGATCCACCCCGCAGGTCTCCCCCCACACCTCCAGGTCACGCCGATAGGCAGTGACGGTGTGCGGCGAAGCCCCACGCTCATAGGTGAGATAGTCGACGAAGTCCTCGATAAGGTCGCTCATGCTGCTCTCTTCTTTTTTGTTCAGATAAAGATAGTGACAATTCTCGAGAGTTACTTCTCCTTATTACGATACACATAGTCGATCCCCACCAGCCCGCCCACAAAGGTCATCACCTCCCCGTATGCCACCAGCACGCTCGAGTCGATGATCCCCTGCGGCGGCATCCAGAGGGCGGTAAAGAGAAGCGTCATGCCGCAGGTGCAGAGCATCGACGCCCATAGGAGTCTAAATCGATTGTTCTTCTCATTCATAATAGGATTACTTAGATTGTTTCGCGATCGCTACCCGCAGCAGCACCGCAAGGGTCAGTCCCAGTGCCATGCCGATCAGGAGGGGCCTGCGACGATTGTTCTTTGTCAAGGGAGGAGAAGGGGGCGAAGCGACTTCCTGAGCCGACTGCTCCTCACGAGCCTGACGGGCTGCCGCCCGGACCTGATGCCGGGTCACCACCACACGTCTCGTCTCAGGCGGGAGGATCTGAGGTGTGTCCGGCAGGTCGCCGACCGGACCCTCCCACCACCGGATCGTCACCGTGTCACGCAGATCGTCACGACTCAGGCACTCCACCACGTCGTGCCTCTCCCTCTGTACCGCTCTCCCCCTGCTCTTGCAGCCGGATGTGAGACAGAGGGCGAGGCAGAAGAGGAACCACTGACTCCTCATGGCGTCACGACCCACTCCTTATTATACAGCTTGGCGTTGAAGCAGGGACAGAGCTTTGTCCACTCGTCCGGGGTGATCCTGCCATCTCCATTTCGGTCTCTAGAGAGATCCCGATGACCCACCACGTAGGAATTGGGATAGAGCTCTCTCAGCCGATGGATCAGCTGAGAGAGTGCCTGCCGCTGCATAGGCGTCCGGGTGTCTGCCGGCTGATACTTGTGATCCAGTCCTCCCTCGTAGCAGATGCCGATCGAGTGACGGTTGTGCCCCTGTACGTGAGCTCCTATGATATCCACCGGGCGCATGGCGTAGATCATTCCGTCCTTGGTGATGTAGTAGTGGTAACCACAGCCTCTAAATCCCCGCCGCACGTGGTCGCGGATCAGTTGCTCAGGCGTGTAGTCGTCACAGTTGCGCGTGGCACTGCAGTGGACCACCAGCAGATGGATCGCCCTCCGGGAGCGCCGGATCTCCTCCGCCCCGGTCACCGGACGGGGACCACTGTAGTCCTCCAGAGGATGAGGCGCCAGCTTGTCGACCATAGATGGTTGCATATAGATTTGTGTCATGGTAGATAATGGGTATATAAAGGTGTGAAGTGTGATCGGGAGAGGCGTTACCGACCTCTCCTCCTGGTGGGATGACGAAGCATCACCCTCGTCATCCCTGGGGGAGCCTTTACCTCAGGAGAGGTGTCAGCTCCCGCTGCTTAGTGGGGCTTAGCCGACCTCGTTGCCGCCGGTCTC
>NZ_CAKRLH010000187.1 GCF_934359325.1 uncultured Porphyromonas sp. | reverse complement strand
CTGAAGGTACGCCCGACGATCGACCAGATCTGGACCAATCAGTACGCAGTGATCTCGTATGTCAATGAGCTGATCGATGCCTATGAGACTACAGACCTCAAGGGTACTACGCTCGATATGATCGGGGGCGAGGCGTATGCACTCCGAGCTTTCCTCCACTTCGACCTGCTCCGTCTCTATACAGCCGACTACACTCAGCGTGCGGGACAGAGTGGCATTCCCTATGCCTATAAGGCCGACCTGCAGAATAAACAGCTCTACTCGATCGAAGACAGCTATAAGAATATCCTTGCCGACCTCGATAAGGCAGAGAAGCTCCTCGCATCAGATGTCAGCCTCTACCTACCGATGGGCACCTCCGTCGATATCTACTTAGACGAGCGGTACGTGCACCTCAATAAGTACGCTGTCTCTGCACTTAAGGCACGGATCTACTACACGATGGGAGACCTGACGCAGGCAGCCGCCTACGCCCGCAAGGTCATTGATGCCACCGCCACCACTGCCGATGCACCGGAGGGGACGATGAAGCTCGGGCTGGTCGAGAAGGGGGACTTCGAGAGAGTGAAGCGCTACCCGGCTCAGGGAGAGCTGCTCTTCGGTCTCTACGCACCTCGTATAGCGAGGACCGTCTATGATACATTCCTCCAGAACACCTCCTCCGGCAGCTTCACCGAGGCGAGGACGGACCTCAAGGAGCTCTACGAGACGGACAAGTTTACCGCCACCAGCGTAGACCTGCGATATGGGCATTTCTACAAGGAGCTCTCCGGTGGACTCACTGCATTTACCCGCCTGCTGTCCAATGAGGCTGAGCTGAATAAAGGAGACTTTGAGGGTCTGACCCTGATCCGCCTGCCGGAGATGTACTACATACTCTCCGAGTGTCTCTACGACAGCGACCGCACCCAGTCTCTTGAGCTGCTCAATGCCGTCCGCAAGAGTCGCGGTCTCGCCGAGATCGATCCGGCTAAGGTGGACACCAAGGAGAAGTACATCAGCGAGATGATGCGAGAGCGGATGCGCGAAATGCCGGGCGAGGGACAGATCTTCTTTGCCTACAAGCACTACAACCTCCCGATCCTCGACCGTAGAGGCAAGGAGTCCATCCCGGCCTCTAATGAGATCTACATCCTCCCGTGGCCGGAGAAGGAGAGAGAATTTGGCTTCACCGCCGAGACCAATAAGAAATGAGACAAAAGGATTATCTTATGAAAAGCGCCATACGACTGCTCGCCCCACTCGCCCTCCTCGGGCTGCTTGGCACGAGCTGCAATAGGATCACATACGAGGGGGACTTCACCCCCGACGGTCAGTACATCGGCTCCTCAGCCATTTACTTTGACCACAAGCAACAGGCTGACACGCTGCAAGCTTATTCCTTCGGACCACTTCCTGCAGAGGTGGAGACGCATATAGTCGAGATCCCTCTACGCATCGTCGGTGATATCCCCACCAAGGACCTTACCTATCACGTAGAGGCAGACCCTGAGGCATCTACCGCCCAGTCAGGGGTACACTATACGCCCTTAGAGACGTCCTACCACTTCCGCTCTGGTGCGGTGACGGACACGCTCCGAGTCGAGCTTCTGCGCAGTGGCATCTCTTCGGAGGAGGAAGAGGCTCTGCGTCTGGTCCTGAGGCTCAAGTCCAGTGAGGATCTTAAGATCGCCTTTGAGTCAGACAACCTCCAGGTCATCACCTTCGACAACTATGTTGCGGAGCCCTACTGGTGGGTCTACTACGCCTACTACTTTGGTCCCTACCACCGCCTAAAGTACCTCAAGCTGCTTGAGTACTACGACAGTGACCCGGCTGTACTGGAGGAGTCGCTTAATAATAGTGAGTTCACCAAGCTATTTGTCAATATCAAGAAGGTCTTTGACTACTTCAAGGCACACCCCGAGCTGGAGGTGCCACTGTCGGACTTCGATCCATCCGCATTCATTAGCTTCGAAGAGTAATTATTTATGTCACACACTATATATAGGTTCTCCCGGATGATCCTCCCGGGACTGCTCACCTGCTCTCTGCTCACCTCATGCTTCAAGGACCACTCTACCGAGCCGGAGCAGCCTGTCACCGAGATCACTACAGAGGAGCAGCTCAAGGAAGTCTACACCGCCGATGAGGGACGACTGCTGGAGATACCGGCACCCAAGCTGACACTCAATGGTACCTCCAAGGATGTCAAGTACTCCTGGGAGGTGGGCTACGAGGAGGTATCGACGGAGTCGACGCTGAAGTATCACTGCTCCAAGCCGGGTCTCTATCCGCTCCGACTCCTGATCACTAATGGCGAGACAACTCTCGTACAGCGATCCACGATCAATGTGCAGTACCGCTTCCGACAGGGGCTCTACCTCCTTGGTGAGGAGAGCGGAGCCGCCACGATCGGCTTTGTGGAACCCTCGAAACCCGACAAGGAGGTGGACTACGAAGTGCTGACGCTCAATAACGCAGCCGGTACCTTTGTGGGTAAGCCGCACGACCTTACCTTTGCGACTAATGTCGCTTACCATTACAAGGGCTTCTTACTCGCCTGTGGCAGCAACCTCTATATGCTCGAGCCCGATCAGATGGAGCTCGCCAAGACCTTGTCCCTCAAGTCTGAGATCACTACGCTACAGGGTACTTGGGCCGACTCTAAGGGACGGTTCTTCTACAACGGCCGGTTTGGAGACTTCGACGTCTATAAGCTGGAGGCTGCCAATAGCGACCTGAAGGCTATCGCAAAAGAGCTCGGCATAGCACGTGAGGCGCTCAGCTTGGCACCTACGACCGTCTCCTGGCTCACGGATAAGACTGATCCGAAGAAGCTCGACGGCTACCTCGCCTACGACAACGGGGCTGAGAAAATCGTGGCACGCTACAAAGAACTGACGACTAAGTATGGCGTTTGGTTTAATGACGAGACAAAGGGCTACAGCCTGACCCATATGGTCCTTACCGGCGATCGGTTGCGGGTAGCCCTCTTCCTCAAGAGCAAGAGCGACGAGACGATCAAGCATCTGCTGATCAACCCAGGCACTCACGATGTACCGAAGGCTAAGCGGGTCCAGCAGGAGGTCCTCCTCTCCACGGAGGTCCCTGCTGCGGCTCACCTCGATGCCACCTCCGTGATGACCTCCGCCCCGACGCGAAACTTAGTCTTCTACAGCGGTGCGGACGGTAGTGGCATCTATGCCTACAACACCATGTCGCAGGGCAACTTCCCCACCACACCCCTCATCACAC
>NZ_CAKRLH010000186.1 GCF_934359325.1 uncultured Porphyromonas sp. | reverse complement strand
CCTCTAGAGATGAGACAAACCGTGATCACAAGAGAAACGATAGAGAAGCCTCTGTGGGAGGATATACAGCTACTGATCGGCCGAGACCTGCTGGAGGTACTTGACCGTGCTGCCGAGGAGACCGGCGTAGAGATACGCCTCATCGGCGGAGCGGTGCGCGACCTGATCATCGACCGCCCGACGACGGATCTGGACTTTGTCCTCGAGGGCGACTGCGAGCGGGTCGCCGACCGGATCTCTGAGCTGCTGGGGAAGGGATCACAGGCCACTGTATTCCGGAACTTCCGCACCGCTCAGGTAAAGTACCGTGGTCGGGAGCTCGAGTTTGTCGGCGCTCGGCGAGAGAGCTACACAGAGTCATCACGGAAGCCTGAGGTGATGGAGGGGACCTTTGCCGAGGACGAGGCGCGGCGCGACTTCACGATCAATGTGCTCTCCGTCACCGTCACCGGTCCCGATGCGGGGACACTTCACGACCCCTACGACGGGCTGAGAGACCTCAGCATGGGGATCATCCGCACGCCACTTGATCCGGACATCACCTTCTCGGACGACCCGCTCCGGATGATGCGGGCGGTTCGCTTTGCCGCACAGCTCCGTTTTACCATTCCCCCGGATATGCTTGCCGCTATTCGGCGAAATGCCGACCGACTGAGGATCGTCTCAGCGGACCGGATAGAGGGGGAGTTTATGAAGATCATGGCCAGCCGCAAGCCCTCCGTTGGGCTCGACCTGATGTATCGCACCGGGCTGATGGACATTTACCTCCCTGAGGTGTCGGCACTGCAGGGGGTCGAGACGCAGGACGGCGTGGGACATAAGGACAACTTCTACCACACCCTCCAGGTTGTGGACAATGTAGCCGAGCGATCTGAGTCCATCCGACTGAGGATGGCGGCGCTCTTCCACGACATCGGCAAGCCGCGGTCGAAGCAATTTGTCCGGGGCGGCTGGACCTTCCACAACCACGACTACCTGGGACAGCGGATGCTGCCCAAGATATTCCGCAGGGCAAAGTTTCCCACCGACGAGCGGCTGAAGTATGTGCGGAAGATGGTCTCCCTCCACATGCGCCCCGCTCAGCTGGCGGACGACGGCGTGACCGACTCGGCGGTGAGACGGCTGCTCTTCGATGCCGGTGACGATATCGAGGATCTAATGCTGCTCTGCGAGAGCGACCTGACGAGCAAAAATCCGCGTAAGGTGGAGAGGTATCTCAATAACTTCGCCATCGTCCGGGAGAAGCTCAAGGAGATCGAGGAGAAGGATCGGATCCGAAACTTCCAGCCCCCCGTCGACGGGCGGGAGATTATGGACCTCTACGGACTGGAGCCCTGCTCCGCCGTGGGACAGATCAAGGAAGCGATCAAGAATGCGATCCTCGACGGTCTGATCCACAACGACCGTCAGGAGGCACTGAAGTATATGGAGCAGTGGGCGTCCGATGAGCTGGGACTCACCCCGCAGAAGCCCCTGCCCCTCGAGTGACGATGTGATGATGAGGAGAAGCGATGAGGATCTGATGCGCGAGGCGCTGAGGGAGGCGGAGCAAGCACGCGAGGAGGGCGAAGTGCCGATCGGTGCCGTAGTGGTCTCGCCGGATGGGGAGATCATCGGTCGGGGACACAATCAGACCGAGGGGCTGAGGGATGTGACGGCGCATGCGGAGATGATCGCCCTCACGTCTGCACAGGGACACCTGGGTGCTAAGCTCCTCACCGACTGTACCCTCTACGTCACCATAGAGCCCTGCATCATGTGTGCCGGGGCGATCCGCTGGTGCCGCCCGGCGCGCCTCGTCTGGGGCGCCGATGAGCCGAAGTTCGGCTTCACCACTGTCAGCCGGGAGATCCTTCACCCCAAGACCGAGGTCACCTCCGGCATCCTTGCGGACGACTGTCGGGAGCTGATGTCCCGCTTCTTCCGTGAGCGACGGTAACCATCCCACATTGTGTGATATACCGTGGGCAAAGACCAACCACCACGGCAGGGAGTCAACGTCTCATACGGTAGGGCTGACGCGTCTGAGACTTGTCCATCAGCAGCGTGACCGGATCCGCAAGGATGTCCGCTCCCTAAGCATCAGCCTTTCTGACGGGCATCAGATCCTTTACTGTAAGGCTCAAGCGCCTCAGCCCTGCGCCCCCAAACTAAACCCGGGTTTAGACTTCACCGAAGTCTATCCAGCTCGATACGATACTCCCCGGCGCCGAGGATGCCCTCTTCCTAACTCTGAGTGCGACCCGCAAAGGGTCGAGGTCTGGGATTAATTCTCAGCCGTCGGTCAGGGATCTCGAGAAATAGAGGTATCTTTACCCTATAAGGATCGTTGCACGATACCTCGTCATCGGTGTGATCATGTAGAGTGTGGCCGGGTCAGCTCAGTCTGCTTTCTCGCCTCTCTCTTAGCTCCGAAGATCGGGTCCCTCTCCTCTCCTGCAAGGGTCTACCATAAGCAATCCTACCATAAGATGAAGAGACTTTTTCTACCCCTACTTGTGCTTCTCACTCTGTCTTTGCCGGGTCAGGGTCAGAAGCTCCACCCGATCGCAGGCTATGAGTATGGCACTGCAGTCGCCCCTGATGGCTCCGAGTGGGAGGCGCCTGAGCGCCTGGGGCTCAATAGAGAGCAGCCGGCGGCCTACTTCTTCTCCTACAGGAGTGTGGAGGCGGCCCGGCAGTATCTCCCGGAGACGCCGGGCACGTACTACAGGTCGCTCGACGGTGCGTGGAGATTTCACTGGGTCGGCAATCCCGGTGAGCGACCGATGGACTTCTACCGACCGGGGTATGACGTCTCCGGCTGGGATGAGATCAGCGTACCCTCCTGCTGGAATGTGGCGGGGATCCAGCCCAACGGCTCACTGAAGTACGGCACGCCGATCTACTGCAATCAGCCTTACATCTTCAAGCACACGGTCGCGCCCGGCGACTGGAAGGGCGGAGTGATGCGCACTCCCCCGACCGACTGGACCACCTATAAGGATAGAAACGAGGTGGGCTCGTATCGGCGGGACTTCACAGTCCCGGCAGACTGGGGCGGTCGAAGGGTGGAGCTCCACTTCGATGGGGTCAATTCGTTTTTCTACCTCTGGATCAATGGTAAGTACGTGGGATTCAGCAAGGACTCACGCTCCACTGCCACCTTCGACATCACCGACTACCTCCGTAAGGGGGTGAATACGGTGGCTGTGGAGGTGTACCGATCGAGCGACGGCTCCTTCCTGGAGGCGCAGGATATGTGGCGCCTGCC
>NZ_CAKRLH010000185.1 GCF_934359325.1 uncultured Porphyromonas sp. | reverse complement strand
TACTACCACCATACCGCCATCGGGTACAACTATCGTCTCTCCAATGTCTGCGCCGGTATTGGTCGCGGACAGATGACGGTGCTGGGGGATCACCTCGCTCATCACAAGCACGTGCAGGCGCTCTATGAGGAGCTTCTGGCAGATGTGCCAGGGATAACGATGCACCGACAGCCGGAGGACAAGCGGTATGATGCCAACTTCTGGCTCTGCGCTGCCACGATCGACCCCGAGGTGAGGGTCAAGGGGCAGGAGAATGCGTACCGGCAGGTGATCAAAACCGCTGTCGGCGGTGCCGCAGGGGTGATCCATCAGGTAGAGTCGGCGACGACCGACTGCCAGCCTAATGCCAATGTGGAGGCTCTCCGCACCTTTATGCTGGAGAAGAAGGTGGAGTGCCGCCCACTCTGGAAGCCGATGCATAAGCAACCGGTCTATACGGACGCTCCCGTCTACACGGATGGGGTGGAGGAGGATCTCTTCAGGGTCGGCTTCTGTCTCCCGGCAGGCCCGTATGTCTCGGACGATGACGTCCGCTATATCGTCGACTGCATCCGCGAGGCGATCGAGGGGTGAGTCTCGTCCTGTGAGACTCTGTGCGTAGCACTTCCTTCGTGGAAAGTAAAGGGCTCGGCCATCCACCGATGGCCGAGCCCTTCTCTTAGTATGCAGAGGGATTAGCGCTCTAAGGGGAGAGTGTGGTCACGGAGCCACTTGGCGGTCTCCTCATCCAGCTTGGGGCTGATCTCACGGTAGACGCGCTCCTGGTAGTCGTTGTACCACTTGAGCTGAGCATCGTCGAGCATGGACGGGTCGACCATCCTATTGTCGAGCCAGCAGAGGGTGAGGCACTCGAAGCCGTAAAACTCCTCTCCGCCGCCCTCGCCCACCTTGATGCAGCGGAGGAGGTTCTCGATGCGGATGCCGTACTCGCCCTCGGGGTAGTAGCCCGGCTCATCGGAGGTGACGCTGTGGAGTCGGATCGGGGAGGGATTGTTGTCGGTGCGGACATTCTGCGGACCCTCGTGGCAGCAGAGGAAGTGACCGACGCCGTGACCGGTCCCGTGGCCATAGTTCTTATGCTCCTGCCAGAGGTATCGGTGCGCCAGCACGTCGAGCTGATTGCCTCGGGTGCCCTTGGGGAAGACCGCGAGCTGCAGGTCGATGTGTCCCTTGAGCACCAGCGTGTAGTCGTGTCGCAGCTTCTCCGACGGCTTACCATCGAGCGAGACGGTGCGGGTGATGTCGGTCGTCCCGTCATAGTACTGAGCACCGGAGTCGAGGAGAAGGGATCCCTTGGGCTCGATCTTGGCACTGGTGTCCGGCATCGGGTGGTAGTGGACGATGGCGCCATTGGCATTATACCCGGTGATGGTGGTGAAGCTATCGTAGAGGTAGCGGTCGCTCTCGGCACGGAAGCCGGCAAGGATCGCATCCACCTCGTACTCCGTAGGCGTCTCGCCACGGTCGAGCATCTCGTAGAAGTGCTTCCAGAACTTCGTCAGCGCCACGCCGTCCCTGAGCATCGCCCGGCGGCAGCCCCGGTACTCCGCCTCGGTCTTGATCGACTTGAGGATCGTGATGGGACTCATCTGGTCGACGACGATGCAGCCCTCAGGCACTCGGCGCCCCAGCTCGGCATTGGTCCGGATCGGGTCGACCCAGACGATGGCACTCTCGGGGAGACCGGAGACATCCTCGTAGATCTGGTCGTAGGGTCGGATCTCCACCTTATTCCTCTCCAAGTGGTGGCGCACCTCATCGGTCATCTTGCGGTCATCGACGTAGAAGAAGGCGCTCTCATCCGTCACCATGGCGTAGGCGATGCCGGTGGGATTGTATGCCACATCGGAGGAGCGGACGTTATAGAGCCAGCAGACCTCGTCCATCATCGTGACGATGAGGGTGTCGGCATTCTCCTCCCTCATCATTGCACGTACCTCCTCCACCTTCTCGTGCGGGGTCTTGCCAGCGTCCTCATCGGGCTGGATGAAGAAGTCGTTGAGCGGGATATCCGGCATCTCCTCTCCTCGGATCTCTCTGATGAAGTCGTGCGACAGGTCGAGCTCGATGTGACCGAGGCGCAGCTCCTTCTGTAGCTGTGCCGCATCGGCTACGCTCATGCACTCGCCATTGAGTGCCACGCGCTTCACCTCCGGCAGGCTACGGAGCCATGCGGCGATGGTCGGTGTGCCGGGCATGCCCTCCTTCATCAGCTCATAGGTGGTCCCCTTGAGCACCTCCGTCGCCTCGAGGAAGTAGCGCGAGTCGGTCCAGAGGGCGGCACGCTCGGCGGTCACCACGGCGGTGCCGGCGGAGCCCATGAAGCCGCTGATGTACTGGCGCGCCTGCCAGCAGTCGGGGGTGTACTCATTGAGGTGCCGGTCGAAGCTCGGTACGATCACAGCATCGATATCGGCGGCTCGCAGCGCTTGCCGCATGGAGTTAAGTCTCTTGATGATCTCTTCTTTCATATATATAAATAAGTGGTAGTTGATGATTCTCGGGTATCACTCCTCCTCCGCCTGGTGGACGGGTCGGAGGAGGTCGTTGACGGTCTTCACGGGATTGAAGGTGTCGGCCGGCACCTCGACGAAGCAGGTATTCCAGTAGGCCATGGCACCATTCCAGAGTCCGGGGCGCTCAAGAGCCTTGAGCGGCTGACCGTTTCGGCTCTTGTGGGAGATGAAGCCTGTACTCTTGTCGACAAATCGATTGAGATCAAAGGTATTGCCCCGGAAGTCCTTCGTGCAGCAGACCAGGTCAACGGGATTGAAGAACCGGCTCTCGCGGAACATCCGCTCCGTCTCCGGGTCCTCGTGATCGATCTGAGAGCTCTCCAGGATCTGAAGTGATGTCGTGCCGTCCTCATGGCGGACGATGTAGGGTCCGCCGCCCGGCTCGCCTTCATTTCGGACCATCCCGCAGACGCGTATCGGGCGATTGAGAAGGGTGCGGAGGGTCCGGATGATGGACTCCTTCTTCTGACTCCGCTCCAGCTCCGCCACCACATCGCCCTCCTCGGGCGACTCGGTATGGCTCGCTATCTCGACGCAGAAGGACTGCCTCAGGAAGTCCTCCGTCTCCCGTATCGTGGACTCGCTCGCCCGCGTCTCGTCCCGCAGCTCCTCCATGAGCCGGTAGGCGGTGTCTCTCAGCTGCACCAGCACGCCGCCGAGGATCTGCTTGTAGATGATGGTGCTGCTCTTCTCGCTGTCGGGGACGACGTTGTCGATATTCTTGATGAAGATGATGTC
>NZ_CAKRLH010000184.1 GCF_934359325.1 uncultured Porphyromonas sp. | reverse complement strand
CGCCTGTGACGATGAGTATCGCACAGACGAGGAGCGACGAGATGAGTATTTTACCCCTGGACCTGGTCATGGATCTAAAGCGATCCCATAAGTGCCAGGAGGGGCAGGTCAGCCGCCAGGGTGATCAGGATCACCATCAAGATGCTGCTGTATGCCTGCTTGGTCTCACTTACCCGGACACGCTGATAGATCATCGTCAGGGCGGCCACGATCGGCCCTACCATTAGGAGCAGGCAGAGAGCCAGGTGCGACCTAACCGACTCCCGCATGGCGGTGACAGCAGCTACCCCGTCGGTCCCGTTCAGTGAGGAGATGAGAGCGCCTACAGACTCGCTCGGACCTGTGATGAGGTAGATCAATGATCCAAGCAAAACCAGCCCCAGGGCGTTGATCAAGAGAGAGAAAGTGGTGAGCCGCTTAGGTCTGTACCGAAGGAGTGAGCGGAAGGACTCACCGGCGACCAGACAGATGAACGGAGCTACGATGAGGGATGGTGCTGGATCGCTGGTGCCGGAGGCAAGGTTGTAGACCAGCGCAGAGACGATTGTCAGGAGAGCCAGCCCCTCCATGGACAGGTGACTCACGCTGTAGCGCATCCCGGCAGACCTCCTCTCCTCCATCAGAGCCACCACGCCCCATGGTACCAGGATCAGAAGAGAGCCCCAGAGACCTCTTGTCGACCAGCTACCGGACTCTTGCGTCAGCCAGTGGCACTCTCCCGGTATGATCGCAGCAAGTGCTATAAGCAATACGCCCAGTAAAATGGATGTGATCGGCATCCAGAGTCGCGTCTTTCCAGTACTTCGTCTCCCCATAAGCCCCCATAAGAGTATGGCGAGCGACGGGATGACCACCCCTCCTGACCCCACCGACAGACCGGCGAGAGCCAGAAGTAGACCACAAGTCAGTATGGAGCCCGCAGGATGCTTCCGATCACTTACCATGACATCGTGGCAAACCATCAGTGCGAGTGTCCCGAAGAGAGCCCCCGGCACTCCCGAACCACCGGTGATGATGAAGAAGTGGAGGAATGGAGTGGCTATGAGGAAGAAGAGCGTCACGCGAGCGATGGAGCGACTTCGCTCGCGGCAGACGAAGATGAAGAAAAAGACGCCAAGTAGAATCGCTGACAAGAGTGATGGCATCCGAAGCGTCTCGATGGATATCGGCTCATCGTCGCTGTCTTTCATCCGGTGCATCAGGAGAACAGACCCCTCGTAGACCGGCGAAGTAGCTTGGGTAAGGAGATCCGTCATCGTCATCTCCCCCTCCTCAGCTAAGCTACACCATTGCTCCACACGGTCCGCTGTGCGCTCCTCCTCCGGTGTCGCACTTCGCAGTCCATAGAGGCTGAAGATCCCCATCATGATCATCACCAAGATGTACAAGAGTAGGTCCCGCCTCCCGTGGAGTAGTGCTACTACGCGTGATCGTCTTCGTCTCATGGCATTACGGCTTAGTATGGATATGGGTCTTGCACTCTACCGCCACCGGGCGACCGACGGCACCCTCATCACCTGACCTGAGGGTCGATCTTGTCGGGCTGACCAGCTTGTCCCCGGGTACCGTGAGACTATAGTAAAGTACCTGTCTCATCCGGGCTATTTGACCGGGGGTAAAGCGATCGCTGTAAGAGACCTCGTAGTCCATCAAGTTAAAGGAAGTCTGATTAAACTTCCCGTCGCACAGGTCGCGGGTTAGCAGAGAGGAGAGGACTGACTGTGCTGTCGCTCCCTGACTCGACTCCAGAGCGGCAATCTGCTCACTCATCACCTTATTGTACGCGATCCGATTGTAAGAGGGCGTGTCCTCAACATGATCGCTGTCTATGCACTCCTCAGTGAGCCGTAGGGCACTCGTCTCTCCCTCGACTATTTCCTCCGCAAAGACATGCCCCAGCCCGAGGTAGTGTCCCAGCTCGTGGGCAAGCGTTACAGCTGCCGGTGTGAGATCCTGATGGATCTTGCTGATCGACTGAGTCTCCTTGACTCGGTTCTCAAACTGCTGGTAATTCAGCACAATGCAGTGATTATAATTCTCAAAGTCCTTGATCACCCTATCCCATGTGCCCAGCCCCTCCAGTTTGTGTTCTGTGACAAGGTAGGGTAGGTGAGAGATCCCCAGCGTGATCTGCCCCACATCCTTACCGGGCTTGAAGGGGAAGACGTAGACATTGATATACCTGCTGATCGGATAGCTCATCGAGTGATAGACTCCGCCCCTCTTGTCCTGCATCACCACTGACGGATCAAGAGCTCGCTCCGTCATGTCGTGTGAGGTGATGCCTGATGGGGACAGTCGCTTGCCATCCGGATCTTTTGTGGCTAGGACAAATCGGATCCTGGAGTTCGTCAGACCGATCCTATTATACTCCTTCCCCCTCATCATCGCCTTAGGGTACGATGGGTTGCCGGAGTAGAGCTGGTTCACCTGCTCAACCAGTTTTTGCAGGGACGAGCCGGTTACCTTCGTGTAGTCATTCCCCGGGTCGTTGTCGTTATTCTGTGCATCCTTCTTGGCAATGTCCTCGGGGTTGGTGATGACGTGGAATATCAGCGGGATCTCGTACATCACGCTGTCGATGGCAAAGCTCTGATCGCGACCCAGCTGATGGACGGTGATGCTCACTCTGTCCCTTTCCCCCTCTTCGTCCTCTGCTATGACAAAAGCGATCTCACCGACTCTCTCCTTGTCGGAGAGGTTTGGGCGTACATTGATGGTGATTTTATTACGACTCTGTCCGACCGGAAGATTGGCCGAGAGCCAGTCGGTCTCTGTTACGGGGACAAACTTTCGGTCAGAGGAGATGATCACCTTCAGTGTATCGCCCTCGGCAGCTACGTTCTGGAAGTCTGTCTTATTACTCTCCAGAGGACCGATCGTCCCAAACGGGTGACAGCCGGAGAGTAGGGCGATGACCCCACCGAGGATGATGGCGATATATATATATAAAGTCTGCTTAGAGGACATGTATTGAACCTTCGATTGTGGGGCTAAAGGTACCCATTTTTCGACAGAGGTTGTAGATGATCGTGCGCAAGAACAGGGCTGACGCATTTGAGTTTTACCACGACCGCCCGGTCCCGCAGGGACTTACCCGCCGGTTTCCTCCTCTGACACCCCGCCCCTGTACGATGCCACATTCATCCCCTTTGCCGGCGGTAGGCGGATCCCCGGTGCCGGGGAGTATCGTATTAAGCTGGATAGAGTTCGGTGAATTCTAAACCCGGTATTAGTCATCACTAAACCCGGTAATAGTGATGACTAATACCGG
>NZ_CAKRLH010000183.1 GCF_934359325.1 uncultured Porphyromonas sp. | reverse complement strand
TGAGTGAGGCGAAATGGGGGGATAAAGGGGAGATACCGCCCCGTGGAGCGCTCGTTGCCGAGGACGATGCCCCCCAGCACCCGGTACGAGATTCGGTCGGTGAGCGACCAGCGAACCTCCGCATCCACCCCGCGGAGAAAGGCGGAGGTACTGCGATAGCGGAAGAGCGGGTAGACGCCGCTGAGGACTGGGAAGAAGTCTCCCGTCGGAGCCTTGTAGATATACTCTCCGATCCACTGCAGATAGCCCTCGATCGATGCGCGAAAGGCGCTCGACGAGTAATCGACGGCGGCGATCCACTTCAGCGCTCGCTCGCTACCCATCGTGTCGTCCCCCTTGAGGTACAGCCCCCCGGCAGCGTCCAGCCCCTCGCTCCAGAGCTCCGCCACATGGGGCGCCCGCCAGGCGCTGCCGAGCTGCGTCGTGAGAGCGAGGGAGGGAAGGAGGTGGTAGTGTGCCGCTGCCATGGCAGTGAGATTGAGATACCGCCGCTCACCCCCATAGGGACGGGAGTAGAGGTCGATGCCCTCGGCATTGAGGTAAAGACCATCGATCCGCCCGCCCGCCTCAAGAGCCAGCCGCTCAGTCTGGTACTTCTGCACCCCGTAGAGCCCGCCCGAGAGACGTACATAATTGGGGATCAGGGGAACAACTCCCGTGCCGGGCTGATTGAAGTTATTGCTGTAGGTGACCCCGCTCCCTACTTCGCTCGACCAGTGACCGTGATTCTTCGACCAGGTGAAGTCGCCCTGAGCATTGTCGAGCGTCAGGCTCACACTCGGGATCGAGGAGCGATCCATACGGCGGAAGTGGTACTCCCGCTGACGGTCGCGCTGGTAGGCGAGGCAGAGAGCGAGGGTGCCATGGTGGTCGCTGTGATACTCCCCCCGCAGGCGGAGGTTGTGATGGACCGATCGGTGACGGGGGAAGGCTATGGAGCGAGAGAAAGGGGCAATCTCCACCGGTCGTCCCAGTCGGATCCGCTCCTGCAGCTGGTCGACACTGCCGAGCTGTGCGCCGAAGTAAATCCCCTCGTCGTGGTCGCTCAGGTTGTAGAAGAGCTCCACCAGCCCCTTCTCCCCCTTCCACCCGAGATTAAGGTCAAGGTCTCCGGCTCGCGAGCCGGTATTATTTAGGAGGTACTTGGCGGTCGATCGATCCCCTGCATTGGCATACGCCGCCTGGAGACGGTAGGCAAAGGAGGGCAAAGGACTCCCGGCGAGCGCGAAGTCAGCACCGAGACTGTGACCATTGGAGCCATACTCCGCTCCGACCCGCCCGGTAGTTCGCTCGCCGTAGGGCAGCAGAGGGCTGTCCACGATGATCACCCCGCCGAGGGCATCGCTGCCATAGCGAACCGACTCTGCCCCCTTGAGGACAGTGATCATACCGGCATGCCCCGCATGGAGCCGGGTGCCGAAGTCGACATTCCACTGCTGCGCCTCTTGCCGCACGCCGTTTCGGATGATCAGGATCCTATTTCCCGAGAGACCGTGGATCACCGGCACCCCCTCGCCACTACCGGTGCCGATGCTGCTTACCCCCTTAATCATCGTCAGCGCATCGGTCAGGTCCTGCCGGATCGTCCGGTGGAGGTCATCGGAGGTGATCACCTCGCCCACCATCGTCCGCTCCTTGGGCGTCCGCTGCGCCACCACCTCGACGGCGCCCAGGAGTTCGCGCGCAGGGTACATATAAACGGTGGTATCCCTCAGGTTCGCCACCGGGATCACAAAGGGATCATAGCCCACGAAACTGCCGACGAGCCGATCCCCCCTTTGCCCCGCATTCGTCGGGACAAGGGCGAGACCTGCGCCATCCGTGAGATAAGTGTGACGACCCAGCCGGAGGATCACACCCGGCAGAGGCTGTCTGTCCTCGGCATCGAGGACGGTGACCCGCCACGACTGAGCCGCCGCCGACAGGGTCAGGAGCGTGAGCAGTGTCCCCAGGAGGGTATGCCTCACGCTTTTATATAAATGTATCATTGGATTTCTCTCTACAGTGCAACAAAGCCGACCGCTCCTGAGAGCGACCGACGTCAAGTGTTACAGTAGAGAGAAAGGAGGAGCGCGGAGGGCCGGAAGAGTGACAGAGACCGAGCTAAGTGTCCGAGTCGGAGCCACGTAAAGCTCCACAGCAGGGGTCTGAGGTGCAGTGACCTCAGGAGTCCCCGCACCATCAGCAAAGGTCTCGGAGAGGAAGTGGAGGAAGAGACAGCCGGTGGCACTTGTCGACGAAGTGTCGCAGAGGCCGCTGACGTGATCGGGCGACGAGAGGTGAACCGGCAGCGTCACCGCCACCGAACCAAAGACCGCCAGCATCACGCCGGCCAGCACCCTTATGAGTTGCTCTCTCTTCATTTCTCCGCAAAGATATAGAAAAACAGCCCAACATTCCTCCATCTATCTAAACTATTTAGGCATGGCGCATCTGAGCTAATTCCCATTTTTCATCAGAAAGAAGCAGAAAAAGACATCAAGTGACTCTGTGAGACATTTGCTCCGTACGCAGGTGGTATTTTTGCACCACAAAAGCTTCTGAAAAAGTCAGACGCCAACCTACTGCCGGAGTGAGGACATACCTCTCCTGGACCACCATCCTCCATCGGTATTTCGGGCTTTGGGAGGCGACCTATCGGGTGCTTCGTACACGTCTGTAGAATGGTTCTCCGCACCACTCAGATGCATCACCCCGATCGAGAGGAGTGGTGCTTTTGTGATTGGACGGAATTAGGGCTAAATTTGTAGTCCCATTATACTGAGTATTCTGTGCCGTGTGCCATCGACCTCAGACGAGGACGACACCGTGCGACACACATATATATTGAGAGAAAAAGAATGATCGTTTCGTACAACTTGCTCAAGAAGTATGTCGACCATGACCTCACTGCTGAGGAGGTCAGCGACATCCTGACATCAACCGGTCTGGAGTCGGACGGCGTGGAGACGCGTGAGTCAATCCGTGGCGGACTGCGCGGTCTCGTCATCGGTAAGGTCCTCACCTGTGTACCCCACCCCAACTCCGACCACCTCCACATCACCACCGTGGATCTCGGTAGCAAGTACAGCCCGGACGGACCTCTCCAGATCGTCTGCGGTGCGCCCAATGTGGCAGCCGGACAGACCGTCGTCGTCGCCACCATCGGCTGCACGCTCTACGACGGTGAGGAGTCCTTTACGATCAAGAAGAGCCGCATGCGGGGAGAGGACTCCTTCGGCATGATCTGCGCCGAGGACGAGATCGGACTCGGCACCGCCCACGACGGGATCATGGTGCTGCC
>NZ_CAKRLH010000182.1 GCF_934359325.1 uncultured Porphyromonas sp. | reverse complement strand
GGAGAACAGCTATCTCTATCAAAACATCTACTGGCCTACCGGTACAGGCCATGTGACGAAGTAATCACACTTCACACCGCATTCTTCAGTGAGGGCGCACATCGTAAGCCGATGTGCGCCCTCACTCATTCCTCCTCGAGCGTTCAATAGCAAGGTCTTACACTAAATATTAGTGAGCCTTGGTATGAGCCTGTCGGACTTGCTAGACCTGCCCCTCTGCTGACCTGATGAGAGCGTAATGGACCGAGAGTGCAGATATGAGACAATGAGGTCTTGGGATTGTCGTATCTTTGCAGCAAGAAACTTTACTGAGACGACTCGTATACGGTTCCTTTCGCGTCCTACGGATATCCGCCATTGTCATCCAGGTTCGGCCAAGTATGGTGAGACTGCGGAGTCTCCCCCTGCACTGAGGAGGTAGGACGAGTCGTCTCTTCTTTTCCGACAGACTTATTCTATCGGTATCGTCTTCAGCATCATTTTCACCACTTTCTTTAACAATTAGGATTGGTCAGGTGGAGGAAATTGGGTACCTTTCTTTATCAATAGCATGGAAGACGTACACCGATGAATGCTCTAACGAGACCCCTGGTTGCGCTCATCATAGCCCTCACACCCCTACTCCTTGCCTCCGCTCAGTCGGATGAGGAGAGGGAGACGGCGTATGCCGGCTGCGTGGAGCGCTACTTCGACTACTACGAGGCGGAGAGACCGGACAGCGCTGAGCTGATGCTTCGGCATGCTCTGGAGCTGATGCCGGAGGCGGAGGGGAACTTCCTCCTCCTCGGCAACCTAGCCGAGCTGGTGGTGGCGCGGGGCGACTCTACCGAGGCGGTGGATCTCCTCTCGCAAGCAGTGAGCCGTCAGCCGGCGATCCCGGAGCTACGGGAGCGCCGGGCAGACCTGCTCATAGGGATCGGGCGTGTGGAGACAGCGCTGGCGGACTATGACGAACTGGTGTCAAAGTTTCCTAATAGTGAGATCTACCGGTACAAGCGAGTCCTCGCTTACGAGCAGATGGGGCTCTGGAGTGCCGCCGAGGGGGATCTGCGGAAGATCCTTGCTCACAATGCCGATGCCTACCTTCCGCGTGTGAAGATGGCGGAGGTGTACGAGAAGCAGGGGCGTCTCGTCGAGGCGGAGAAGCTGCTGAGCTACCTGATCGAGCAGCAGCCCGCCATGGCACCGGCCTATCGGGCGAGGGCACGGCTCCTGATTCGTCAGGGGCGTAAGTCGGACGCACTTGCCGACGTGCGGGAGATTATCCGCCGGAGTGGCGATCGTGTCGACGCCGAGGAGTATCTCCTGAGGGCAGAGATCTGGATGCTCTATGGGGAGGAGAAGGAGGCGGAGGAGGATCTCCGTCGAGCAACCGAGGCTGGAGCGACACCCGCCGAGGTGGCACAGGCAAGGGAGGAAGTGAGACAGATAAAGCACTCTTTATTATGAAGAATAACAGGATACATAAGATCATTCGGACCCGGACGGCAGCACTCCTGCTTCCCACCCTTCTCATAGGGGCTGGGGTGATCTCCGCGACCGGAATCGCGAGCCACAGGTCCATCGACAAGCAAGCTATGGCGGACGAGCAACAGATCCCCGAGGAGGAGATGCTCTCTCTCCTTGATAACCTAAGTCGGCTGGCAGCCAATGCCGGTCGCACCATCGAGGAGTACGACACCTTAGATGAGTCTCCTGACACTCTCCTCTGGAGTAAAAAGCGGACCGAAGAGGAGCTAGTCCGGATGATTTCTCGAGAGCTGGAGCGTCGGGAGCTGTGGCGCGCCACCACCGACCTGAGCGGACTCCGCTATCAATGGCAGGTCCGACGCTGGCGACTGGGTGTGCCCTCTGAGGGCAATGGGTACTCCCTCCTCGCTGAGCTGATGGAGCAGCTGGCGGAAAAGGGCTTTGACGCCTTCCGGGAGCTTCACCTCCGGGAGCTGGACCAAGCTCTGAGGGTAGGCTACAGCGACCAGGCACTCTCCATGCTGGAGTGGGAGGGGAAGCGGTCGGAGGAGAATATCTACCCCTCATATATTGAGCGCTTTGCGGGACATCCGGAGCAGACGGTGGTTCGTATGCTAGATCTCCGAGAGCGCAGCTCACGCCTGCTCGACCCCCTCAGGTCGGAGCACAAGACCGAGGAGTGGATCCGAGAGGAGGGTAAGCTCTACGCTGAGTACCTCAGGATAGAGCCATCCCTGGCGGGCAATCCGTACGAGAAGCGGCTGAGGGAGATGGGCAAGCAGATCTTTGGGCACAGACCATCCATCGGAGACCTGACCTACATTGACTTACACACGGGGGAGGCGATCGTCGAGATAGAGGGGCCGACGCGACAGGCGCTCGACCTCTACCTCATAAGCGCTAACCGCAAGGTAGAGCAGCAGATCCGCAAGGGCCGTGCGACGAAGCTGGCCTCCTATACAGCTCCGGCGGGTAAGGCGCGCTGGATCAGCGACAAGGTGTCCCTCCGCCTGCCGAGAGTGGGGTACTATAGGCTGGCACTCTACAACGAGCGCGAGGGGGTGGTTCGGCAGGGCAATACTCTGCTGGATCAGATCGACGTGCGGCAGTATGACCGGACGATCTATGCCATGGACCGACAGGACGGCAGCCCGGTCTCCGGCGTGGAGGTGAAGGTCTTCCGCGGTGATGAGCGCAAACGCCCCATCGCTACCCTCTACACAGGCGAAGGGGGCGAGGTGGTGGTTCGTCAGACTCCGCCCAGAGGGGGGTACCTCTTTGTCAGTGCCAAAGATCCCCGAATGCTTGAGGAGCGGTTCTTCACCATTTATGGGGAGCAAAAGTGGCCTGCCGGGACAGCTAATCCGAAGAAACAGGCAGAGACACACTTCTACACCGATAGACCGATCTACAAGAGGGGGCAGACGGTGAAGGTAGGCATCGTCACCGTGACCCGCAAGGGGGAGGTGGTGAAGGCCGAACCAAACACACTTCAGCAGGTGAAGCTGGTCGCATACCGCGATGGGGTGCAGGAGGTACTGGAGACGCAGACGATCACCACCGACGATCGTGGAGTGGCGGAGGCCACTTTTACCCTCCCCAAGGACGAGCATCTCTCAAGCTTCTCTCTCAGCACCGCCTACGGCGATGAGTCTCTACAGGTAGAGGAGTATAAGCTGATGCACCTTTCGCTCACCATCGACAGCATTCCGACCGGCTATGTCACCGGTCGTCCGATGCGGATCTACGGTAGGACAGAGGACCTGAATGGTCACCCTGTGGCGGCACGACTGACGCTGCAGTACGATGTGGACGGGAAGCG
>NZ_CAKRLH010000181.1 GCF_934359325.1 uncultured Porphyromonas sp. | reverse complement strand
TCTATCGCACAGTCTGACGCCGAGAGGATGATATCCTCACCTCGTCGGATACTTAGGGAAAAGTGTCCCGGGACCGGCAGATCCTCCACGCAGGCATTGCCTCGCTCCGCCTCTCGGTCGTAGAAGAAGTCCCGATACCAGGTCGGCTCCTGATGCCAGACCGCATCGTGCTTAGAGAGCTGCAGATAGAGTCGAGGCATCCCCTTATAGAGACTGAGAGAGACGCCCTGATCCTCATCGGTATAGCTCCAGTCGATCTTATCATTGACATGAGTCAGCTCCTTTACTGTGCGAAAGGCAAGCATCGGCATCAGTCGCAGGGTCGTCTCCGAGTGCGCCTCGAGGAGTCTGTAGCGGATCAGTAGTTGATTGATCCTAGAGGAGAAGGCGATCTCCTTAGAGAGGACGACCCCTCCGACACGGTAGATCGTGCGTGGGCACTCCTCGACAGAGAATTCTCGGATATACTTATGCCCATTCGGGCTTAGGGTCCCATCGTGATACTTATGCACGGCGAGATGAAACTCCGCCCCATGCTGGATCACCGTCTCATCCATCGACGAGAGGAGGACGGTGGGATCCGGACCGCTCTCCGACGGCACCACCAGGAGCCCGTGATACTTACGCGTATTGCATCCCACGACCGAAGAGCAGTGGTAGGCTCCACGGCTATTGGCATGAAGAAGCTCCCGGGGAAGCGCAGTCCCCAAGTTGGTCATTATGCGACGATCAAACTTCTGATAACTCATATACTCTGCTACATTCCTGACGTGGTCTGCCATCCGGCATTTCTTAAGCACCACCCCCTCCTCCGCATCTGCCGAGTCGGGTGGTACCCCCTCTCATCCCCAAATATACAAACATTTCGGGTTACGCCCCTATTTTTCACGACTTTAAAAACATCGAACGCCTGAGGAGTGCTGAGTGATACAGTGATCCGTGTCAGGGCTGACGTTTTTGGATTTACCCAAGGTCTCCGTAGGCTAAGGGCGACGAACCCTACGGGATCCGGCGGACGCTGTAAAACTCAAGTAAGTCAGCCCCCGGACTAAACCCGGTATTAGTCATCACTATTACCGGGTTTAGTGATCACTAATACCGGGTTTAGTTTGGGGGTGCAGGGCTGACGCATCTGAGCTATACAGTAAACTATCTGATGCCCGTCAGAGAGGCTGATGCCTATGGAGCGGGCATCCTTGCGGATGCGGTTACTCTGCTGATGGACGAGTCTCAAGTGCGTCAGCCCTGGGATCCGTATCTCGGGTACTCCGGATGAAGGATAATAATCTTATATTTGTAAGACTATGATAGACTTAAGTATACAAGACGAGGTGGGGACGCTGGATACGGTGGTGGCCGGTGTCGCCTTCCATAACGGCGAGCCCCCGGCACTTGCCGAGGCCTACGACGCCAAGACGTACCACACCATCCTGCACGACCAGTACCCTCTGGATCAGGATCTCAATCGTGAGGTGGAGGCGTTTGTCTCCCTCATGGAGCGGGAGGGCGTGACCGTACTTCGTCCCGGGCGGCACCGGGGGATGCAGCAGATCTTTGCGCGGGACGTAGGCTTTGTCATCGGAAACACGTTTGTTCGCGCCAATATCATCGCCGACAGAGAGCAGGAGATGAAGGCGTACGATGCCATCTGGTCGCAGATCGATCCGGATAAGATCGTGACGGCCCCCGACTACGTCTCTGTGGAGGGGGGCGATGTGACGGTACTCAGAGACGGACGGATCCTCCTCGGGTGCCACCTGACGACAGACTTCGACCGCTACAGCACAGCCCGGACGAATAAGTACGCCATCGGCTTCCTCAAGAGTCTCTTCCCGGAGCGCGAGGTCATCCCGCTTCAGCTGATCAAGGACGACCACGACCCCTATCGGGGAGTTCTGCATCTCGACTGCGCCTTCCAGCCGGTGGGGGAGGGGCTGGCGATCATCTTCCCCGGCGCCTTCAGGCACTACTCTGACTATGAGTATCTCGAGTCTCTCTTCGGTCCGGAGTGCGTCTTCACGATTACGCGGCAGGAGTTCTTCGAGATGAATACGAATATCTTCAGTCTCTCTCCGAGGAAGGTGGTGATAGACAGCGCCTTTACCCGGCTAAAGTCGTGGCTTGAGGCCCGAGGACTGGAGGTACTGACGACCCCATACCGGGAGGTGAGCAAGCTGGGAGGCCTGCTCCGCTGCACCACGCAGCCTCTTGTCCGAAGGTACTGATCGGAGGCTTCTCAGTCGGTGTAGAAGTCGATCACTTTCTGGATCGCCCTCCGGCAGACCGGGCAGAACTCGGGATTACTATTCGTCCGCATGCGACAGTCCTTGGAGGGTCTGTAGACGCCCTTCAGACTATATCCGGCTCCTTCGTACACCCCCACGGGGAAGTTGCTCTCCTCAGGGGTCGGTATCGTGGACGCCTCTGCGGGTAGCAGGTCAGACCACTTGGCACTAAAGTCCTTTAGCGTCGTGATATTCTGCTCCCACGGCTCTACATCTGTCGGATACATCGGTATCTGCTCCGCCTCATAGGCATACTCGTCCGCCAGCCCGGCAAAGCTGTGCCCAAACTCGTGGGTCACCACCGGGACGAAGGCCGGATCCTTAGTCATCGAGAGGTTGTACGAATTGAGTATCCCCCCTCCGCCATAGTGAGGCGTATTCACCAGTATAATAATGTGCTCGTAGGGTGTGCCGGCAAGTAGGTCGTGCAGCTTGCGGAGGTGCAGTGTCGTGAGGTAGCGCTCGCTATAGAAGGTGTCGAAGTGGGATCCCAGCGCCGTATCGCGCCAGACCCCCTTGGAGGGAATGGATGCGCCACTCTCCTTGGACGGGGACCGAACCGCTATGATCGAGAAGCGGTCGCGCATGGACTTGAAGGGCTCGTGCCCAAAGATCGACTCCACCGCCTTACGGGCATCAGACAGGTAGTTCTCCATCTGATCCTCCGTGTAGCCCTCAGCGACAAATGCTATATGGATCGCTCGCGAGCTGTCCTTGGGTGTCTGCAGGGTGGTGTAGGGCGTGGTGCCTTGCTCGCCGAGTGGGGTCATCAGTATATCACTCGGGTCTATGCGCTGTGTCATCGTGGCGATGACGTCGTGGCGATTATTCCTGAGCTCGAGGCAAACCTCTACCGGCTGCTTCGGCATGGGGATGAGAAAGACATTCTCAAAGGCTTTCCTGCCGCTCTCCTTCGCCTCCGGGTAGCTGAGCCATTCCTGGAAGAGTGAGGAGAAAGGATGCTTGTAGATCACCGTCCCGGTCGCAAGGTCCCTGACTGTGACCGTGCCATTCCCTTGCA
>NZ_CAKRLH010000180.1 GCF_934359325.1 uncultured Porphyromonas sp. | reverse complement strand
TCGGAGTAGTAGTCCGGGACGCCCATCACGAGTCCCGCCTGATAGAGATTGAGGATATTGACGTCGCTGTTCTTCTCATCCGCAGCGACGTAGGTACTGAAGAAGGATCCACCCCCCTGGTTGTCGGACTTCGCCATGTAGTCAACGAGCGCATCCTTGTCGGCAAGAGCATCAATCTCTGCAAGGTCAGCCAGGATAGGCTTGGCTCCATCGGACTCCAGCTTAGCTGAGTCGGTGCTGAGTGCGTAGAGGAGGTACGCCTTGGCCTCATCCGTGCCCTCTGCAGCGTCCTTTAGGCTCTCGATGATCTCGTGTGCAGCCACCTCAGACTTGAGGGATAGCTCGTCGAAAGCGCCAAATCGAGAGTACTCGGGCGTGAGCGGATGAGCCTTCATCCAGCCGCCATTGGCGTAGAGGAAGAAGTTCTCTCGCGGAGAGACCGTGCGGTCCATGGCGAGCGTGTCGATCGCCGGCACTTGGTCGGCTGCCGCTGTGTCCTCGGTCTTCTTGTTCCCGTCGCAGCCAATGGCACTGACAGCCAGCAGGGCCATCGCCACGGCGGATGGTACAATACCTTTTTTCATACAATGTAGTTACTTATTGAGTGATTTTATCCTTTCGACAAAGGTAGGAAATTTTGCTGATGGAAGAAATGTACCACTCAAGCTCAGTTAGTCTCATCCTGCTAGGTTCATTACAGCAAGATAGCAATGGAGGGGTGCATCACTTCCAAACTTGTAAGGTCGAAATGACAATCGGAGGAGATTTTGCGTCGACTATAGGGAAATATCCTGTGTGAGCCGTTAAAATATTGCTGCAGGGTGGGACTCAAAAGATTTTCTCAGTAGCTTTGAAGTGGAGGGGAAAAAAGAATTAAATCCAAACCTTACTTAATAACTATCAATGTCTTTATGCTAAAACGACATCTTTTCACCTTGTTCGCTGCGACATGCCTGGGCGCTGTGATGCTGTCCCTCCAGAGTTGTATGCAGCAAGCATCCCCTGCGGGTCCCGAGCAGGCACCTGATGACCCCTACTTCATAGAGGTCACAGAGGCTGAGACTATCGCCAGAGATTTTCTTAGGTCATCTGATCTCCGGTCCATGGATGACTTGAGACTCTCTCTCCTCTCGGACGATAAGTCTCTGCAAAATAGTAGTAACGAGTCTGGTCAGACGGCCTACTACGTTTATGGACTCGAGAAGGGGGGCTTTGTGATCGTCTCCGCTACCAAGCTGGCCCACCCTGTGCTGGGCTACTCATTGGAGAACAATTTTGACTCTAGGAATCAGAATATGATCTCCTACCTCGGTACTCTGAGTAATCAGATAGGAAATGCGAGGAGGGTCCTACTTGCTAATGACCCAAATGAGAAGGATCCATACATAGACAAGGGAGAGACTGTCAGGGGCAAAGGAAAGGTCGTCGTCCCAATGATGCTTCGTACGCGGTGGGATCAGGATCGTGTCACAGGCGGAAAGCTACCACCTCAGATAGCCATCGGGTGTCTTGCCGTAGCGACAGGTCAGATAATGAAGTTTTGGTCCTATCCGGACAAAGCTGTGGGTGTGTATGGATACACAGACCGTAACCTGGGCTATGTGGAGCACAACTATGACTATAACATAGACTGGGACGCGATGCCGCTCATCAATACTGAGCCTAATCCTACTGTGGCACGCTTCTTCTACGGACTGGCAATATCGATGAATATGGCTTTCGGACCGTCCAGCGGCGCACTAATGTTTGATGTGCCGTCTGCTCTCCATCGGCATTATGGGTATCCTAAGGATATGTATGTGCTCCAGAGGATGAGCACGCCTACCGACGAGTGGCTGCCTGTTGTGAAGAGCGAATTAGATAAGGGGCACCCAGTCCTTTATGGCGGTCAGGGCAAGGGCGGCGGACACGCATTCGTGCTGGACGGCTACACGGATAATAACTACTTCCACGTCAACTGGGGGTGGGGTGGTATGTCCGACGGTTGGTTCCTTATCGATGCCTTGAGTCCGGAGGCACTGGGTGCCGGTGGAGGAGCCGGTGGATTTAATATGAATCACCATATGATGATCAACTTCCGTCCTCCGCTCACCACTACCGGAGAGGATACTGATCCCGTCGATGAGATATACGACACACCTACGAACGAAGTGGTCTACAGTCCCGTCTATGGCCTCTCACAGCTGAGAGCCTTCCTGTCCTTTACGAGAATTGCCGGGCGTGAGACTGCTTCGGGTCCTGACGGCTACAGTGACTTTACAAAGCAGCTGATGACCGGTAAGAGAGGGGACACTATTGATTACATGGTGAGTCCCACTTTCACAAGTGAGGAGCAGCCTCTCTGGATCTATATCTGGATGGATGTAGACAACGATGGATACTTCGCCGACTATGAGCTGGTGGCTCGTCATGATGAGGTGACGAGCGATGTCTCAGGATCCTTTGATATCCCCGATGTGATCTCTGACGGTCCTCACAGGGTAAGGGTCATGATGTCTCTGGATGGTGCACCATCCCCACAGAAGATTGTTGTCAATGGAGAAGTGGAGGACTACGCCATCATCGTGAAATAAAGCAGGACAGAATCACTATGAAACAAAATATCCATTATATACTCACCTTATTCCTAGTCGCCTTTACTCTTAGCGGATGCTTCGAGGACAGCGACGCACCTTGTGTGCCTCTGGAAGCAATTTCAATAGACTCTGAGACCACACCCTCTGAAGTGGCTGTAGGTCAGAAAGTCAGGATCACCTACTCCTGCACACCAAGTGATGCTACTCTGGGAGAGGTCAAGTGGGCCACCTCCGATCCTGAGATAGCTACTGTCGACGGCCGGGGTGTGGTTAGTCCTCTTAGTCCCGGTGATGTGACGATTACGGTCGCAACTAAGGGGAAGTCCTCCTCTGTTGATCTGAAGGTCTATGACCCTATGAGTGGCTTTGTCACTTTTGACACCAAAGAAAAGAGTCTGGTAGTAGGTGAAATGTTCGCCCTTGAGCCTCATGTAGGACCCGCTACACTTAAGGAGCGGTCTCTCACCTGGAAGTCATCCGATGAGTCAGTGGCCACGGTGACCTCTATGGGTATCATCAAGGCCATTACTCCCGGTGAAGCTCTTATATCAGCATCCCTGAGTAATGGCGAGAAGGCCGAGTGCATGGTGGTCGTCAAGGCAACTTTCTCCCTTATACCTGAGAGCTTGGATGTGATCGAGGGTGAGTCTGTGCAGATAGAGGTAAACGATCCTGCTAAGCGACTCATTACCTGGTCCTCCTCTGATCCGACGATTGCGAAGGTGGACGCTAAGGG
>NZ_CAKRLH010000179.1 GCF_934359325.1 uncultured Porphyromonas sp. | reverse complement strand
ACGGGGTGGATGGCAAAGCGTACGTGTGCACCATTGCGGGTCAGCGCATCAGCAAGGTGCTTCACCTCGTGTTGCGCCTGTGCGAGTGCCATACCGTAACCGGGGACGATGATCACCTCCTTAGCCTCGTGGAGGAGCTTGGCGGTATCATCGGGAGCGGCATCCGCCTTAGCCGGTGCCTGGGTAGCGGCACTGACGAGGTCAGCAACGGTCTCCTTGGCATCACCGAGGCACATCGTCACACCCTCCTTGCGGGTGTAGAGTGGGTTCTCCACTCCGGCATAGCCCGGCTTGAGGTCGTAGTTGCAGATGACGATGTGCTTCGCCTGGTCGACGTTGAGCACCGGCATACCGTAGATCGGCGTACCCTCAGCCTCACGGGCGGCAGGATTGAGGACATCATTCGCCCCGATCACGATCACGAGGTCGGTATCCTTGAAGTCGTCATTGATCCGCTCCATCTCGAAGAGGTCATCGTAGGGCACATCCGCCTCTGCGAGGAGGACATTCATATGGCCCGGCATACGACCGGCGACGGGGTGGATCGCAAAGCGAACCTCGGCGCCATTGCGGCGAAGGGTGTCGGCGAGCTGCTTCACCTGATGCTGTGCCTGCGCGAGCGCCATACCATAGCCGGGGACGATGATCACCCGCTTGGCATCGTGGAGGAGCTCCGGGAGGGAGGCCTCCTTCTTTGCTGCCGGAGCAGCAGGGGCGGCGGCGGGGGCGGCAGCCTTGGGGGCAGCCTTCTTCTTCCCCGCAGGGGCAGCGGTCTTGCCGAGGAGGATATCCCCGAGGGAGCGATTCATCGCCCGGCACATGATCTGCGTGAGGAGGAGTCCGGAGGCACCCACGATACCGCCGATGGCGACCAGCATCACATTACCGATAGCCATACCGGCGATCGAGCCGGCGACACCGGAGAGAGAGTTGAGGAGCGAGATCGTGATCGGCATGTCGGCACCACCAACGCGGATGGTGAAGAGCCCGCCGAAGAGAGCGGCAAAGAGGACCGACAGGCAGACGATCCAGGCAGCGTTGCCGTCGTTGACACCGAAGAAGCTCCAGATGAAGAGAACACCGCAGAGGACGAGGGCGATGGTGAGGTAGAGGCTGTGATTCTTCAGCACCTTGGGTCGACCATCAATGACGCGGTGGAGCTTACCGGCGGCGATGAGGCTACCGACAAGCGTGATCATACCGACAATCACAGCGAGGACACCGGTGGAGGACTCAAAGGCCCCCAGCGAGAAGGAGTCGGCGTGCATGCCGGCGGAGGTGATCGACACCTCAGGCGAGGTGATGCCCATCAGCGTGACGATACCGACGAGGGCGGAGGCGCCACCACCGAGACCATTGAGCAGCCCGACCATCTCAGGCATCTCGATCATCTTGACCTTACGAGCCATCATAAAGCCGATCACGAGACCGATGAGGATAAAGAAGAGAGTGCAGAGTAGCGGCACCATGCCGTGTCCCCAGAAGGCGACGAGTATCGCCAGGATCATCGCCAGGATGCTGGTCCGGTTACCATTGACAGATGAGGAGACGCGGCTCATCATCCAGAGGCCGGCGAGCACCAAGAGGGGGATAATAATATTGAGTACTGACATCATAATACCGATCACTTACTCCCCTTGGAGGACTTGCTGTGGTGAAACATCTTGAGCATCCGCTCCGTGACGCCAAAGCCGCCGACGACATTGATCATCGCCAGGATGAGCGCAATGCCGCCGAGGATCAGGGCGAGGTAGTAGCGGAAGTCTCCCCCGTAGGCATCGATGCACTCCACCGTCTCACAGACGACGATGATGGCACCGACGATGGTGATGCCGGAGAGTGCGTTCATACCCGACATCAGCGGCGTATGGAGCAGACTGGGGATCTGCCGGATGATGAAGTATCCGACCACTGCGGACACTATGAAGACCAGGACTAAGACTAGTGGTGAAGCCATATCAATAAGAGATAAAAAAGAGCCAAACCGGTCTCCCTATCCAGGAAAATCGATTTGGCTCATGGTGATTAGATGATTAGCACTCCAGAGGACCGTCTGCACCGAGCGCCTCGAGGCAGCCGGCATGTACGATCTTGCGGTCCTTGGTCACGGTGATACCCTTGCAGATCTCATCCTGAGGATCGAGGACGATCTTGCCGTCGTGAGTGAGATACTTGGTCAGGTTGTAGATATTCTGAGAGAACATCCAGGTGGAGCTATTTGCGAGCAGTCCGGGGATATTCTTGATACCATTGATCATGACGTCGTGGATGCGCTCGTGCTTTCCGGGAGGCGTGCACTCGCAGTTACCGCCCTGGTCGATGGAGATGTCGACGATGGCAGCGCCCTTCTTCATCCCCTTGACCATCTCCTCGGTGATGATCGTAGGAGCAACCTTACCGGGGATCAGTGCGGAGCAGAAGACGATGTCCATCTCCTTGATCGTGGGGTAGAGCTTCTCACGCTCTGCAGCCAGCACATCGTCGGGGAGACGCATGGCGTAGCCGCCCTCGCCGACAGCGAGCTTGGGATCGACGCCGGTATCTACCACCTGGGCACCGAGGGACTTGGCATTCTCTGCAGCCATCGGGCGGATATCAGCAGCGTAGGTGATCGCACCGAGACGCTTGGCGGTGGCAAGAGCCTGCAGGCCGGCAACGCCGACACCGATGACCATCACCTTGGCGGGGACGATCTGGCCGACAGCGGTAAACATCTGGGGCATAAAGTAGGGCAGGTCGTTGGCTGCCATGATCATACCCTTGTATCCGGCGCAGGTACTCATCGAGGTGAGTGCGTCCATATTCTGAGCGCGGGAGATACGGGGTACACCATCGAGGGTGAGAGCTACGACACCGTTGTGGGCGAGCTTCTTCACCATCTCATGATTGACGGGGGAGGCGGGGTGGATGAAGGTGATCAGCACCTGACCCTCGTGCATCATGTCTGCCTCATTCTTCTGCAGCTGCTCATTGAAGAGCGGCTCCTTGACCTTGAGGATCACGTCGGCCTTGTCGAAGAGTGCTTGAGTATCGGTCATCAGCTTAGCACCGGCAGCCTCATAGTCCTTGTCGTGGTGGTAGGAGGGCTCTCCTGCACCTGCCTCGACGAGGACTTCGCAGCCGTCAGCGACGAACTTCTTTACGGTCTCCGGAGTCGCTGCGACGCGACTCTCACCGGGCATGATCTCACGCGGAATGCTTATAATCATAGATGATAAGTGGTTGGGTTTGGTTTTAAAGGTGATTGTAATTGTCTTGTCTGAGACAAATGTATGGAAAAAAGAGTCGGACTAATCAAGAAAAATGGAGGTTTTGG
>NZ_CAKRLH010000178.1 GCF_934359325.1 uncultured Porphyromonas sp. | reverse complement strand
GTGTAGTCGCCCATCGCTCCGCGCATGTTATTTTGCTGGTATCGGATGAGCGCTCTATTGGTATAGAGTATCGGCTCATTCGCATTGATGCGTATCGCCTTGTCGAGATAGTCCTCCGCCTTGCGATACTCGTGCCTGCTGTAGGCGATGTCCGCCATGGAGAGGTGGGCATTGGTCAGCGTGGGCGAGAGGGCGAGCGCTTTCTCAAAGAGCCCCTGCGCCGCTACGGTGTCTCCCTGCTGTAGTCGGAGACCGCCATCGATTAGATAGCCATCCGCATAGTCGGGATGGTATCGGTGGAGGTGATCCAGAAGGCGACGGGCGGAGAGACTGTCCTTCATCGAGGTGTAGAGAACCGCGGCATTATGGAGCGCCCCCCGATTGTCGGGATTGTCGGCAAGCACCACCTTGTAGTCCTGAAGCGCCAGAGTGTCCTCGCCCAGCGTGTGGCGGGTGAGGGCGCGGAGGTAATAGGCATCGTAGATGAAGGGATTGCGTCCGATACTCACCGAAGCATCCTGCTCGGCACCCTTCACATCCCCAAGGCTGTACTTCGCCACCGCCCGCCAGTAGTAGGGGCGTGCCGAGGTGGAGTCGACCCGGATGGCGGTATTGAAATACTGGATGGCGAGGACGTAGTCCTTGAAGAGGATCGCATTCTGCCCTATGGTCATCACCCGGGTCGGGTCGATCTGGGCGTGTGCGGGCAGGAGATGGCAGACCACCAGTAAGGTAGTCATCCAGAGTCGTAGGCGGATCCTCTCTCTCATCCCGGATAGTTATCGGCTGTTGGTGATGATCTTGTAGTCCGCCCGGACATTGCCGCGGGACATCTTCTTGAGCTTGCTGCGGATCATGGCTTTACGCATCGCGGTGACCTTGTCCGTGAAGAGGATCCCGCGGGTATGGTCAAACTCGTGCTGGAAGACCCGCGCGCTGAAGCCTCGGAAGGTCTCCTCGTGCCACTCGAAGTTCTCATCCTGATACTTCACCCGCACCATCGTCGGTCGGCTCACCGGCTCACTGAGACCGGGGAGGCTGAGACATCCCTCGTCCAAGGTGACCTCCTCTGTGCCATATTCCAGCACCTCTGCATTGATAAAGGTGTGCTTCATATCCGCCGTCTCGGGATAGGCGTCCTTGAGGGGCGATGCGTCAATGACAAAGAGCTGCAGTGCCTTGCCCACCTGCGGGGCAGCAAGCCCGATCCCATCGGAGGCATACATGGTGTCGTACATATCGGCAATCAGTTTCTGGAGACCGGGCAGGTCAGGAGTCACCTCCTTAGTCGATTCTCTCAGTATGTCGGTGCCGTAGACGTATATAGGTAGTTCCATTGCTTACTTTCTATTCATTATCATATCTCTCCCCGCTCCTGCATCTCACGATAGGTCCTGCTCTCGAGGAAGTCCCGCAGGATGATCACGGCGCTGATCTCGTCGACCAGCCCCTTCTCCCGCCTCTTCATCCGCCCCATACCGCTCTCGACGAGGGTCCGATTGGCGATCACTGAAGTGAAGCGCTCGTCATACCTTATGATGGGCATGGTAGGCAAAAGTTTACGCAGCCTATTGATCAGCGGGGTAATGTACTTCTCACTCTCGGATGGGGTATTATCCGCCTGCTTGGGTAGCCCGATGATGATCGCATCCACCGCCTCCCGCTGACAGTAGTCCCGCACTTTATTAGGAATCTCACCCGTGGAGGCATAGCCCATGCCGTCGGGGATGATCCGCAGGGGGTCTGTCACCGCCATACCGGTTCGCTTGCGCCCTACATCCAGACCTAAGAGACGTCCCATAGCAACTCTCGGATGGTCTTACCGGTGACCGGGTCGATCACGTCAGGCGCTATCTCAGCCAGTGGCTGGAGGACGAAGAGCCGCTCCCGCATACGCGGATGAGGGATCTCCAGCCACTCGTCGTGGTAGACCAGGTCATCGATCATCAGTATATCGACATCGCAGGTCCGGTCGAAGTGGATTCCGCCGACGCTTTTCCGCTCACGCCCCAGCTCCCGCTCGATCTCGCGCGTCACCGTAAGAAGGGCTCGAGGGGCAAGTGACGTGCGGACGGCGAGCACTTGATTGAGAAACTTATGCTCACTCTCAAAGCCCACCGGCTCCGTCTCCATAGGAGAGGAGACAGCAAGGATCTCCCCCACCCGCTCACCGATCAGCCGCTCGGCCTCGGAGAGGTAGTGGGTGCGATCCCCCAAGTTGCTCCCAAGAGCGATATAAGCGGTGCGCTCCATAGGTGTCAGATGATGAGCATAGCGTCACCGTAGCATCCAAAGCGGTACTCCTCCTTGATCGCTACCTTATAGGCATTCATCATCATGTCGTAGCCGCCAAAGGCAACCGCCGTGAGCAGCGTAGAGGAGTACGGCATATGGAAACCGGTCACCATGCTATTGGCGATGCCAAAGGTGTACTCCGGGTAGATAAACTTCCCCGTCCAGCCCCCATAGGGCTTGATAAAGCCATCGGTGCTAAGCGCGGTCTCCAGTGCCTTCATCGTCGAGGTGCCAACTCCACAGATCTTATGCCCTCCCACACGCGCCTTATTGACCACGTCGCAGCACTCCTGCGTGATGGAGATCTGCTCGGATCCCATCTTGTACTTCGCCAGGTCGTCCACGTCGATCTCGTCGTACATCACACGGCTGGTGCTCAGCTCGAGCTTCGCAAAGTGGACATCCTTCAGGTCGAGGCGCTTCATCAGCTCGCGGCTGAAGTGAAACCCTGCCGACGGTCCCACGACAGCTCCCTCCGCCTCTGCGTAAATGGTCTGGTACCGCTCAGCATCCTCCGGTGTCGGCTCACGCTTGATATAGTCGGGCAGAGGCGTCATGCCGAGGTCCTTCAGATCCTGGATGAAGTGATCATGGTCCCCGTCGTAGAGGAAGCGAAGGGTGCGGCCCCGAGAGGTGGTATTATCGATCACCTCAGCGACCAGCCGCTCATCCTCACCAAAGAAGAGCTTATTCCCGATCCGGATCTTACGAGCCGGGTCCACCAGGACATCCCAGAGATAGTTCTCAGCCTTCAGCTCGCGCATCAGGAATACCTCGATGCGGGCATTCGTCTTCTCCTTATGCCCCACGAGGTGGGCTGGGAAGACCTTCGCATTATTGAGAACAATCACGTCATCCTCAGTGAAGTACTCGATCAGATCCTTAAACTGTCTATGCTCGATCTCTCCGCTCTTGCGGTGGAGCACCATCATCCGAGACTCATCACGAAAGTCTGTCGGATGCTGAGCAATCAGTTTCTTGGGCAGCTTGAAGCCAAATTGTGACAACTTCATATATCAGTGTCTCTAAAATTGATTTTATCTATTC
>NZ_CAKRLH010000177.1 GCF_934359325.1 uncultured Porphyromonas sp. | reverse complement strand
TCTCTTCTTTACTTTAAGGCTCAAATGCGTCACCCCTGGTGGTTGGGGTAGTGTGATCCTCTGAGACTGACGAAATAACATCGGCTATTACTTGACGACCTCGTTGTCGCAGCCAATGCCTAAGGCACAGGTTTAGAGTATAGATCAATCTCAAAGGGGCTGCCTCACCGAGAAGTGAGGCAGCCCCTTTGGCATCGATGTGACAAATCTTTTACTTAAGAGACAGAAGAAGACCAGACGATACTACACCCTCCCTTTCCCCTCGTATCTTTGCACCAAGTCGTATCACCGAGTTCTCCGCACCCTTACTTGACGACCTTGTCGGGATGGTTGCGGAGGTAGTCGCGCCACGAGGAGGAGCGACCGCCCGTGACCGGTCCGCGACCTGCGGAGAGGACGTGGCAGACCGCCGCACCGGTGGCGTCGGTGGCGTCGAGTGCATCCATCATCGCCTCTGGGGGGATGGAGAGCATCTTGCGGAGGTAGTAGGCGACCTGCTCCTTGGAGGCGCTGCCGTTGCCGGTCACCATCTTCTTGATTGTCGATGGAGGGTACTCCGTCACCGGTAGGTCAGCGAGCTGAGCTGCGACGATTGCCGCCCCCTGGGCGCGCCCTAGCTTGAGCATACTCTGTACGTTTTTGCCATAAAAGGGCGCCTCGATCGCCAGCTGATCGGGGTGGTAGCGAGCAATGAGCTGAGAGACTCCCTCGTGGATCTTGCGCAGGCGGAGGTAATTGCTCGCATAGCGGTCGAGCTTAAGCACACCCATGGCGATGAGCCGCATTTTGCGTCCCCGGGCGGCGATGATGGCGTAGCCCATCACGATCGTCCCCGGGTCTATCCCGATGATGATCTGCTCTCGTGCTCTCTCGGCGACAGGCGTGCCCATCGGGTCAGCCGAGGATCCGCTTCATCGCCCGCTCCGTCAGCTCGTGGGTGGAGAAGCCGGAGAGGCGGAAGTAGCCCTCGCCCTCGGGACCGAAACCGACGCCCGGCGTACCCACCACGCCCTTCTCCTCCAGGAGGTACTGGAAGAAGTCCCAGCTCTGCGGGTGGCTCTCCGGAGTCTTGATCCAGATGTAGGGCGCCGAGATCCCGCCGAAGACCTCCATACCCCGCTCTGCAAAGGCGGCGCGAATCATCCGGCAATTCTCGAGATAGTAGTCGACGTGGTCGCGGATCTGCGCCTGCGCCTCAGGCAGGTAGGAGGCGGCGGCACCGACCTGAGAGATGTAGGAGGCACCATTAAACTTCGTCCCCTGACGCCGCGCCCAGAGCCGATTGAGCTCCACCTCTGAGCCGTCCTCGAGGTGCGCCTTCAGAGCGTGCGGGACCACCGTGTAGCCACAGCGGACCCCGGTGAAGCCGGCAGACTTGGAGAAGCTGCGGAACTCGATCGCGCACCGATCTGCTCCCTCCAGCTCGTAGATGCTGTGGGGTACGTCCTCCTCCCGGATGTAGGCCTCATAGGCTCCGTCGAAGAGGATCACCGCATCCTCAGCGAGGGCGTAGTCGACGAAGCGCTGCAGGTCAGCCCGCTTGAGTACCGTGCCGGTCGGGTTATTTGGGTAGCATAGGTAGAGCAGGTCGACGTGGCGGGAGGGTAGGGGGGGGATAAAGCCATTCTCCTTATTGCACGGCAGGTACTCCAGCCTCGTCCACCGTCCGTCGCGGTACTCTCCGCAGCGGCCCATCATAGCATTGGTCTCTATGTAGGCGGGGTAAACCGGATCGGTCACGGCGACCATCACGCTGTCGTCAAAGATGTCGACGATATTGGAGGCGTCCGGTCCCGCACCATCGCTGATGAAGACCTCCGACCAGTCGACCGGAAGCCCCTTACTGCGGTAGTCCTTGGCGATGCGCTCTCGGAGGAACTTATGCCCTACCTCGGGGCCGTAGCCGTGCATCGTCTCGCTGTGACCCAGCTCCTCCACTGCCTTAGCCATAGCCTGTAGGCAGGCATCCGGCAAGGGAAGCGAGACATCGCCGATGCCCATCCGGATCAGGTCGGCATCGGGATGGTGCTTGAGGTGGCGGTCGATACGGTCATTGATCTCCACGAAGACGTAGCTGTCGGGGAGCTTGAGGTAATTGGTGTTGATCTTATGATTCATAGGGATTTATCTTAGCTGAAGTGTGCCATCAAATACCCGGGTGGCGGGTCCGGTCATGTAGAGTGGCCGGCTCTCCTCTCCGCTCCACTCGATCGTCAGATCGCCGCCCGGCATGCGTACGCAGACAGGGGAGACCGCCAGCCCGAGGCGGATCGCCACAGCGGCCGAGGCGCAGGCTCCAGTACCACAGGCTTGGGTCAGTCCGGAGCCGCGCTCCCATACCCGCATCTCGAGGGTGTGTCGGTCGATGGGGCGGATCACCTCCACATTCGTCCCCTCGGGGAAGCACCGGCTCTGCTCCAGCAGCGGCCCCTTGGTCTCGAGGGGGAAGTCCTCCTGTGAGAGGACGACGTAGTGGGGGTTGCCCATGCTTGCGACGTAGCCCTCGACCCCTTCGACCATCTCGGGGGTCTCGATCACCTCGGGGATGCCCATCTCGACACGCGCTCCGGTGACCTCCTTTTCTTCATCAAATAGGAGATCCACAGTCAGGAGTCCAGCCCCGGTATGGATGCGAAGGGAGGTCTCCTCGGTATGCCCATCCTCGTGGAGGAGCTTGGCGACGCAGCGGATCGCATTGCCGCACATCTCCGCCTCGGAGCCGTCCTTATTGTATATATGCATCTCGAAGCTCTCTGCATCGTGCCGGGAGTAGGTCACCACGCCATCGTCCCCGATGCCGGTGTGGCGGTCGGAGTAGCGCCGGGCGATTGCCGGATAGTCGAGGGAGGGGTAGCGGTCACGATCGATGTAGATGTAGTCGTTGCCCAGGGCCTCCATCTTGGTGAAGTGCAGGATCTCGGTCATTGCTTTGCTTTCAAATTCTTGCTCTGATGTCCAAAGGTACCCATTTTCGTCCGTCCTCCATTTTCGTCCGTCCTCGTCGGAAACGCAAGCAGGGGTGCCTTGTCGACAAGACACCCCTGCGGAGTATGACAAACTGAGTCCCGGGAGTTAGGAGAGGAGTAGAACCATCCACTGGGCCGCCATAACTCGGAGGAAGAGGGTGAGCGGGTAGATGGTGGCGTAGCGGACGGAGGGGATGTTATTCTTCGTCGCATCCGGGGTGAGGGAGAGCGCCGGCGCAAAGGTCATACTCCCCGCCACGTAGCCGAGGAGGGTGAAGTAGTCCAGCCGGAGCCAGAGCCGTCCAATGATCAGTGTGATCCAGAGCGGGATCATCATCATAAGCGCTGCGTAGCCCATCCAGACCAGTCCCCCGCTGG
>NZ_CAKRLH010000176.1 GCF_934359325.1 uncultured Porphyromonas sp. | reverse complement strand
CTATAAGACCTCATCGGAGGTAATCGATGGCATAGAGGCCTCTAAAATCAAGATCAAAGAGTGATGAAACGACTTCTGATACTTCCCCTCCTTCTCTTGTCTTTTGCTCTTGGAGGATTAGCTTTCGCACAAGAGTCGACTCAGGCAGACAGTATTGGTGTGGTTGCCCCCTCCGATGGTGCAATCGGATCATCAGACATCAAGAGACTGATGGATGAGGCAGCAACTGCCTATGGTGAGCAGAAGTACAGGCTCGCCATATCGATATACGAGAAATGCCTCAGCCTCTCTCCCGAGCCCTCAGCCGAACTGTACTATAATCTCGGCTGTGCTTACTACAAGGACGGCCAACTCTCTAGCGCCATCCTCAGCCTGGAGCGCGCCTATAGACTCGATCCATCCGACAGTGACACGCGCTACAACCTTAACTTCCTTGCTGACCATACAGCCGAGAAGGTAGAGCAGCCCCGCTCTCAGATGCTTTCACGTATTTTGGACAGTGTAACCCACTGGTTCGCTCTTCCTGTTTGGATGAGCCTTGCGTTAGGTTCCTTTGTGGTCTTTGTCCTCCTCATTTTCCTCTTTACCTACGGGCGTAGCGAGAGGAAGCGGCGAATAGGCTTCTATGCCGGACTAGTTGCTCTCGTACTTTGTATAGTCCTCAATCTCTTTGTCTACCGATCCTATAGGTTTATCACCGACCGCTCGGAGGCAATCCTCACAGCTCCTGTCATTACGCTGCAGAGCTCTCCCGACTCATCCTCACAGGATATTGCGGTGGTACACGAGGGACATAAGGTGAGGGTACTGGACAGAGTAGGGGGCTACGCTGAGATCCGGCTTGCCGATGGTACGGTCGGCTGGGTGCCGGAGGATACCTTTGACATAATCAACGACTTTAGCGACTGATATAATGGTAGAGAAGTTAGCCCTACTGGAGAGAGACTTTTTTCTCTGGCTCAATAGTCCTCACAGTGACTATCTGGACGCTGTGATGTTCACCTTCTCCGACAAGCGGATCTGGTACTTCTTCCTGATCTTCTTCTTCGCGCTGCTTTTCTATCGACAGAAGATTAAAGAGTGCCTGCTGCTTATCCTCTTCGTCGCACTGATGATGGTAATCTCTGACCAGCTCTCTTCCGCTGTCTTTAAGCCCTATTTCCAGCGCTTTCGCCCGACCCTCCATCCCTTCACGGAGGATGTTGTAAAGACTGTGATGGGACACTCGGGAGGGGGACTTTATGGCTTCATCTCCGGTCATAGCACTAATTTTGCTGCCCTTGGCGCCTTCACGATGTTGCTGATGAGGCACCGGAGCTATACTATCATCATGACACTTGTCGTGCTGACCACGATGTACTCCCGAGTCTACCTCGGGGTCCACTTCCTTACGGACGTGATCGCCGGCTGTCTCTGCGGCATGCTCGTCGGTATAGTGATGTACTACCTCTATCGTGAGACCCGCAGTGGTTTCTTCAAGATCCCGGATCGGCAGAAGTCGATCTGCTACATTACTCCTCGAAGCAGGATTGACAAGATTACACTATCTCTTGTGACCTTATATCTCGCCTTTTGGATCTTGGGACCAATCGTTTACCCCATCTTATATCTCTAATTAATTATGACAAAAAACTATCAGACCATCCTGGATGCTTTCCCACTCCAGGGGGAAGTAGTGAGCGTAGAGCCCTTCGGAAACGGTCATATCAATGATACCCTACGTGTCACAGTCAAGGATCCCGATGGCACGGAGCAGATCAGGTATGTGCTCCAGCGGATCAATCATCAGGTCTTCCAAGACGTGGAGACCCTGCAGCGAAATATATTCACCGTTACTGAGCATATCAGGAAGAAACTGGAGGCTGAGGGTGATGCGGATGTCGACCGACACGTCTGTACATTCCTCCGGACGAAGAGCGGTGAGCGCTATACCACCTGCGAGGGAAGCTACTGGCGCGTGATGCTCTACATCCCCGGATCTGTCACCGTGGATGCGGTTACACCGGAGTCAGCACGCTCGGCCGGAAGGGCATTCGGTGACTTCCAGAGTCGTCTCTCCGACATCCCTGAGGGCACGCTTGGGGACACGATCCCGCACTTCCACGATATGGCGTTTCGCTTACAGGAGCTCTCTGATGCGATCAAGGAGGATCGTGTAGGCAGAGTGCAGGAGGAGCGAGTCAAGAAGCTCATCAAGGCTATTGACGACCGGTCGGATGAGATGCTCCTTCAGGAGCGACTCTATGAGGAGGGAACCCTACCGAAGCACATCAATCACCTCGATACCAAGGTGGACAACATCCTCTTCGACAAGGAGTCCGGTGAGGTGCTGACGGTCATCGACCTCGATACGGTGATGCCCGGCTTTATCCTATCCGATGTAGGAGACTTCATCCGTACTGCCGTGAATACCGGTGCTGAGGATGAGACCGACGAGTCCAAGATTGGCGTGGATATGGCGATCTTCAAGTCCTACGTCGAGGGCTACATGTCTTCTGCAAGCAGCTTCCTCACGGAGACTGAGATCCGGCTTATCCCCTATGGCGGTCGCATGATGACCTATATGCAGGCGGTCCGCTTCCTCACAGACTATATCAATGGGGACACCTATTATAAGACTAACTACAAGGATCACAATTGGGATCGTGCCTGGGCACAGTATGTCTATCTGACCCGCTTGGAGGAACGAGCAAAGGAGATGAGCGACTTTATGGCCCACTGGCTGTGACCCACCGGCTCCAATAAGTGACAACACTGTCTGATGAGGGTTTCTCAGACAGCATAGACGAGTAAGGGCTAGCTCCACTTTCTGGAGCCAGCCCTTACTTCGTTTTATCCGATACTGTGTCTTCCTCTGTCGCATAGGACTGCTGTCCTCTGCCCAGAGTGGATCACAGCTGTGACCCCTTCATCCTATTAAGTCGATCGACCAGCTGCGCTTCTGCTGCGCTGTCTGCCGGGATCCAGAATGAAGTCCCCACCGCTTCGTCAGGCAGATATTGCTGACTTGCATAGTGCCCCTTGTAGTCGTGTGGGTAGATGTACCCCTTGCCATACCCCAGTTCATCCATGAGCTCGGTGGGCGCATTCCTCAGATGCATGGGGACAGGGTAGGGCGGTTGCTCTCTGACGTAGGAGAGTGCTTTATTAATGGCTAAGTAGGCGCTATTACTCTTAGGAGAGGAGGCAAGGTAGATCGTAGCCTCAGCCAGTGGAATGCGTCCCTCCGGCCAGCCGATGCGCTCTACTGCGGTAAAGGCTGCCTCTGCGATCAGCATAGCATTAGGATTGGCGAGACCGATGTCTTCGGAGGCAGATATCACTAGCCGGCGTGCGATGAACTTTGGGTCCTCCCCTCCATCGATCATCCGGGC
>NZ_CAKRLH010000175.1 GCF_934359325.1 uncultured Porphyromonas sp. | reverse complement strand
GATCCGATGGGCAGACCACTCTTGAGGGAGGTCTGCATCTATTTCGACAATCGTCTCCTGAGGGGCAACCGCTGCACGAAGGTGAGCTCAGATCAGTTCAAGGCTTTTGACTCCCCCAATTACCCCTGCCTCGCGCATGCGGGTATCGACATCCACTATCATCCGGAGGCGCTGATGCGGAATGATTTCAAGGAGGGCGACCTACGGCTTCACCTGGACCTCGACCCCAATATACTGGTCCTCTCGCTCTTCCCGGGACTGCCGGAGAGCATGGTGGCGTCGGCCTTTGAGACTCCAGGGCTCAAGGCCGTAGTCTTCAGGACCTTTGGTAGCGGTAATGCCCCGGCGTCTGAGCATTTCCTCAAGATCCTTAAGGAAACCACATCCCAAGGGATCATCATCGTCAATATCTCGCAGTGCTTTGTGGGAAAGGTGAAGATGGAGCGCTATGCGACCGGGGTCACCCTGCTGAGTGCCGGCGTGCTGAGCGGTCACGACATGACCGTGGAGGCGGCTCTGGCTAAGCTGATGCACCTGCTGGGTAGCGGTAAGTCCTCAGATGAGGTGAAGCGGCTGATGGGGGTCAATCTCAGGGGGGAGATGACTGTCTGATAGTACATGTTTGCATCCTCCCTCTTTCCCGACTTGACTAGAGATCCCGAGGCCTTTTACTTCCGGAGCCTCAGCAGCGGTAGCTGTGGCAATGCCTCTCTCCTCTCCTGCGGCGACACAATGATTATGATCGATGCTGGTCTGGGGATTCGCATGCTTAAGAAGAGCTTCAAGGAGCTGGCGATCGATCCCAAGCAGCTCGCCGCCATCTTCGTTACCCACGACCATGCTGATCATATCCGGGGATTAGAGTCCTTTGCCGTGGACTTCTCCGTACCGGTCTATGCTTCCCCACTGGTCTATAAGGCACTTCACCACGCCACCTACCTGCATGGCGGACTGCTCAATCACCTGGGCTCAATGGCCATAGGTGAGACAGTGAGCCTGGGACGGATGGAGATCTCTTCCTTCGAGGTGCCGCACGATGCGACGCAGAATGTGGGATACCGGATCACCGGTCCCCGTGGGTGCTTTACGCTGATGACCGATGTGGGTGAGGTGACTGCGGAGGTGGAGGCGGCTATCAGGGAGGCAAATTATCTCGTGATCGAGAGCAACTACGACGAGGAGATGCTGCGAACCGGCCCCTATCCGATGATGCTTAAGAGAAGGATCCTCGGTGGCAATGGGCACCTCAGCAATCGCGAGGCAGCCGACATGGTGACGCGAAACTACCACCCCGACCTGCGCTTCCTCGCTCTCTGTCACCTCAGTGGACAGAATAACAACCCGACTGTGGCGAGAGACTCTATGAGCAACGCACTCAGCGCAACCGGAGTCCGACCCGGGCAGGACCTTCAGCTGGAGGTGCTGCAGCGTCGGGTGATCTCACCGCTCTACAAGCTGTGCTGATCAGTCGCTGTATGCGACGAGCTCCTCGGCGCACTTCTCCCACTCCTTCATCGCTTTCTTTAGCTTGTAGTCTACCTCCTCGTACTGATTGAGCAGGTCCGGAGTGGCCTGTATCGTCAGCCGATCCTCTAAGGAGCTCTTCTCTGTCTCGAGCCGGTCGACCGTCTCCTCTGCCTTGGCGAGTGCTTTCTCTAAGCGCGAGATCTGTCGCTGCTGCTCCCGCTGCTGCTCATAGTCTTCGCGTCCTCCTCCCTTAGTGGTCTTCTTTTCCTCGTCTGCCTCTTTCCCACTCGTCTGATTGATCTCCGCATTGCGGTCGTGGAGCTTCCGCAGGTATTCCTCCATGCCGCCGAGGTGGTTGAGGACCTTCCCGTCCTCAAATTCGATCACCTTGTCCACCAGCCCCTCCAAGAAGTCACGGTCGTGGCTCACGATCAGCACCGTGCCGTCGTAGTTGGCTATCGCCTCCTTCAGCACACCCTTGGAGGCTATGTCGAGGTGGTTGGTCGGCTCATCGAGGATGAGGAAGTTGGAGGGGGAGAGAAGGAGCTTGATCATCGCAAGACGCCCTTTCTCGCCACCACTCAGCACCTTCACCTTCTTATCGGCGGTCTCGCCTCCAAACATAAAGGCTCCCAGTATGTCGTTGATCCGTGAGCGGATATCCCCCACGGCCACATCGTCGATGGTGTCGTGGATCGTCTTCTCCGGGTCGAGCATCGAGGATTCGTTCTGGGCAAAGTAGGAGGTGATCACCTGGTGGCCGATCTTGACCGATCCCTCGCTCGGGATCTCCCCAAGTACAGCCCTCACGAAGGTAGTCTTACCCGAACCATTTCGCCCGACGAGGGCGATCTTGTCGCCCCGCTCGATCGTCAGGTCGATGCCGTCGAGGACATACCTCTTGCCGTCGTAGGTGACCCTCATCTCCTTAGTGACAAGGGGGTAGGCACCGGACGGGATGCTCATGGGGAAGCGGAAGTGGATCGTCTTGCGGTCGATCTCATCGATCTCTATGGGGTCTATCTTCTCCAGCGCCTTGATCCGGGACTGCACCTGGGTCGACTTCGTCGGCTTGTACCGGAAGCGCTCGATGAAGTCCTCGGTGTCCTTGATCATCTTCTGCTGATTCTCGTAGGCTCTCTTCTGCTGCTCGAAGCGCTCCTCCCGCAGCTCCTCGTAGTGGGAGTAATTGACCTTAAAGTCATAAGCCTTCCCCATTGAGATCTCCACGGTGCGGGTGGTGGCGTTGTCGAGAAATCGTCGGTCATGTGAGATCATGATCACGGCGGCGGGTGAGGTGGTCAGGAAGTCCTCCAGCCAGACGATAGACTCCATGTCGAGGTGGTTGGTCGGCTCGTCGAGCAAGAGCAGGTCGGGTCTCCCGAGCAGGATCTTCGCCAGCTCTATCCTCATACGCCACCCTCCGGAGAACTCCCTCGTCGGCCGATCGAAGTCCTTCTGCTCAAAGCCCAGTCCCTTCAGTGTCTTCTCGATCTCCGCCTCCATCCGCGACGTGTCGTAGATAGAGAGTAGCTCCGTCGCATTGGCGAGCTGCTGGATCAGTTCCATATACTCCTCCGTCTCGTAGTCGGTGCGGGTAGCCACCTCCTCAGTCAGCCGGTCCACCGTCGCCTTAAGCTCCAGCTCTTTGGAGAAAGCCTTACGGGCCTCCTCACGGACGGTTCGCTCATCATTGAGCATCATATACTGCGGCAGGTAACCGATCTCTGCTCCCTTGGCCAAGGCGACAGATCCCTCGGTCGGAGCATTGAGTCCTGCTATGATATTGAGAAGGGTGGTCTTGCCGGCACCGTTGCGCCCGGCGAGTGCTATCCGCTCCCCGGCATTGACCTGAAGATTGATATCTGAGAAGAGTACGGTGGCGCCAAAGGAGACGCCGACGTGACTTAG
>NZ_CAKRLH010000174.1 GCF_934359325.1 uncultured Porphyromonas sp. | reverse complement strand
TTTAATTTACTCTTTTATCACCTCCGTCTCCATACGAAGCAAAGGGCACTAATCAGTGATTAGATGCCCTTTGCAAGTGCTATTCCGGACCTTGAGTTACTTGAATTCGTCCCAGCTCATAATCTCTATTTCATCCACGTCCTTGGCACAGAATGCCTCGATGAAGGAAGCGGCGAGACGAGCATTGGTCACCAAGGAAATATTGTGATCAATGGCTGCACGACGCAGTTTGTAGCCGTTGGTCAGCTCTCTCGGGGTGAGGTTTTTATTTATATTCACCACGAGATCGACCGTGTGGTCCCGCACCAGGTCCAGCGCCTGAGGCTTCTTACCCTCGTCGCTTGGCCAGTGGCAGAGCTCGGCAGGGACACCATTTTCATTAAGGAAGCGACAGGTGCCCTCGGTGGCGTAGATCTTGAGACCACGCTTGACCAACAGACGGGCAGGCTCGAGGAGATCGACCTTCTGCTTAGCTCCACCAGTGGACATCAGCACGCCTCTCTCAGGGATCTTTTGCCCTACGGCAAGCATCGACTCGAGGAGTGCCTCGGAGGGACTGTAGGAGATACAGCCCACCTCTCCGGTGGACATCATATCCACTCCCAGGACAGGATCGGCTCGCTGGAGACGAGAGAAGGAGAATTGAGACGCCTTGACACCGACATAGTCGAGATCAAATACACTCTTCTCCGGCTTGTCGTACGGCTTGCCGAGCATAACCTTCGTGGCGAGGGTGATGAGATTCATCTTGAGCACTTTCGAGACGAAGGGGAAGGAGCGCGAGGCTCGGAGGTTGCACTCGATCACCTTGATCTCATTACCACGAGCGAGGTACTGCACGTTGAATGGTCCGGAGATATTGAGCGCCTTCGCGATCTGGCGGGTGATGCGCTTGATGCGCCGCACTGTCTCAATGTAGATCTTCTGCCCGGGGAATTGGATGGTGGCGTCGCCGGAGTGTACGCCGGCGAATTCGATATGCTCACTAATCGCATAGGCGACCAGCTCCCCCTTGTCCGCCACTGCATCCATCTCGATCTCCTTTGTATTTTCCATAAAGTCGGAGATCACCACGGGGTGCTCTTGGGAGACATCCGAGGCAAGACGGAGGAAGCGCTGAAGTTCCTCCTCATTGGAGCAGACATTCATCGCTGCACCGCTGAGGACATAGGAGGGACGTACCAGCACCGGATAGCCGACCTTGTCGACAAACTCCTTGACATCGTCGAATGAGGTGAGCTCGCTCCACGCCGGCTGATCGATACCGAGACTATCGCACATCTCAGAGAACTTGTATCGATCCTCCGCATGGTCCACATCCTCCGGCTGAGTGCCGAGGATCTTGCAGTCGCAGCGGTGGAGTCTCATTGCGAGATTATTGGGGATCTGACCGCCGGTCGATAGGATCGTGCCGTGGGGCTGCTCCAGGTCAATGATATCCAGTACCCGCTCCAGTGTCAGCTCATCGAAGTAGAGCCGATCCGACATATCGTAGTCGGTGCTGACGGTCTCGGGGTTGTAATTGATCATGATGGAGTGGTAGCCCTCCTCCTTGATCGCCTTGAGAGCAGAGACACCACACCAGTCAAACTCGACCGAGCTACCGATGTGGTACGCCCCTGATCCAAGGACGATCACACTCTTGTCCCCATCCTCAAAGGAAACATCATGGCGGTGACCATCGTAAGTGAGGTAGAGGTAATTGGTCTTGGCGGGATACTCCGCTGCGAGCGTATCGATCTGGCGCACCACCGGGGTGACACCCATACTCTTGCGCAGCTCTCGCACCTCCAGCTGCGCCGCATCCATATCCTTGATCGTGTGCTTGAGCACCGCACGTGCGATCTGGAAGTCGGAGAAGCCCTGCACCTTTGCCCTCCTCATCAGCTCTGGCGAGATGTCGCTGATCTGTGACAGGGTCTCCAGCTCCTCCGCGGTATCGATGATATTGCGAAGCTTGTGGAGGAAGAACTTGTCGATCTTCGTCAGATCGTGGATATGATCGATCGTATACCCTGCTCGGAAAGCCTTACTGATGACAAAAATGCGGTTGTCGGTAGGCTCCCGTAGAGACTTATCTATATCCGGGATGACCAGCTCCTTATTCTCGACGAAGCCGTGCATGCCCTGACCGATCATCCGGAGCCCCTTCTGGATAGCCTCCTCAAAGGTGCGACCGATGGCCATAATCTCGCCTACAGACTTCATGCTGGAACCGATCTCACGCGACACGCCGGCAAACTTGCTGAGGTCCCATCTGGGGATCTTGCAGACGACGTAATCGAGTGCCGGCTCAAAGAAGGCAGAAGTGGTCTGCGTGACACTATTCTTCAGCTCATAGAGTCCGTATCCCATACCGAGCTTGGCAGCCACAAAGGCGAGCGGATAGCCGGTGGCCTTAGAGGCGAGTGCCGAGGAGCGGCTCAGACGAGCATTAACCTCGATAACGCGATAGTCCTCACTCTGGGTGTCCAAGGCATACTGGACATTACACTCACCCACTATGCCTATATGGCGGACGATTCGGATGGCGATGTCGCGGAGCTTCTGAAACTCTGAGTTAGTTAAGGTCTGCGAGGGAGCTACGACGATACTCTCACCGGTATGGATACCGAGCGGGTCGAAGTTCTCCATATTGCAGACCGTGATGCAGTTGTCATACTTATCGCGCACCACCTCGTACTCGATCTCTTTCCACCCCTTGAGACTCTTCTCCACCAGTACCTGTGGGGAAAAGGAGAAAGCGCGCTCGCAGAGAGCATTTAGCTCCTCCTCGTTGTCGCAAAACCCACTCCCCATACCACCGAGGGCGTAAGCCGCGCGGATGATGACAGGATAGCCGAGCTTCTTAGCAGCCTCGCGGGCATGCTCGATATCCTCACAAGCCTCACTGGATATGGTGTGGACCCCGATCTCGTGCATACGATCGCTAAAGAGCTCCCTGTCCTCTGTGTCCATGATCGCCTGGACAGGGGTACCGAGGACCTCAATGTTATAGTCCCTGAGGATCCCTTTCTCATAGAGGGCAACACCACAGTTGAGGGCAGTCTGTCCGCCGAAGGAGAGCATAATGCCATCGGGACGCTCCTTCTTGATCACTCTCTCAATGAAGTACGGAGTGACGGGGAGGAAGTAGATCGTATCAGCGATCCCCTCCGACGTCTGCACCGTGGCGATATTGGGGTTGACGAGGACAGTATGGATTCCCTCTTCCTTCAGAGCCTTTAGGGCTTGAGATCCAGAGTAATCAAACTCGCCCGCCTCGCCGATCTTGAGGGCACCGGATCCGAGGAGGAGGATCTTCTTGTATTTCTTTACGTTCACGAGTTTAGGAGCTTAATAAAGTCATCAAAAAAGAATTCGGTATCCATCGGGCCTCCGTGGCACTCGGG
>NZ_CAKRLH010000173.1 GCF_934359325.1 uncultured Porphyromonas sp. | reverse complement strand
CTGGAGAATATCCCCACCATCCAGCGGTCAATCATCCACATGTGTATCGATCAGAATAAGCCGGTCATCGTCGCCACGCAGATGCTCCATACGATGATCCAGAACCCCCGCCCCACCCGCGCCGAAGTAAGTGACGTCTCCAGCGCCATCATGATGAATACCGATGCGGTCATGCTCAGCGGTGAGACGGCTAATGGGAAGTATCCCGTGGAGGCGGTCAGGACGATGACGAAGATCATCCGCGCTGCCGAGCAGCTCCCACCGACACACTGCTTCTCCGAGCTCACCTGCACCGTCGACCAGGGTCCCGACCTGACCCGATATCTCTCCAAGTGCGCCGTGGAGTCGCTCGCCCTCTTCCCCGAGGTGAGCGCCATCATCAGCGATGCCTACTCCGGCAGGACTGCACGCACTCTCTCTTCCTATCGTGGTGACCGTCCCATCCTGGCACTCTGCTCCCACAAGTCGGTAGCAAGGCAGCTCTCACTCTCCTACGGCGTCGACGCCATCTATCTGGAGAAGGACAAGGAGCATGGCGAAGACAATCATCATTACCTCCTGAGAGGGATCAAGTATCTCCTCGACAAGGGGACGATCACCACCGATGACACGATCGTCTACTGCGGTGGCATGCTCAGTCCTCATATCGGTACGAACACCCTGGAGATGTACCGGATGAAAGACTTCACAGACTTCCATGCCGATAGCTTCAGTAAGTGAGCACCTCAGAGAGCTAGCGATCAACGAGTATGCCGAGCGACATACCGACCGTGAGCCTGAGATCCTGACCCGCCTCACTCGCGAGGCGGACGAGCGTCTGATGTACCCGCGGATGAATTGCGGGCACCTACAGGGTCGACTGCTGAGGATGCTGGTTCGGATCACCGGCGCCAGGGAGGTGCTGGAGCTCGGTACCTACGCCGCTTACTCCACCCACTGCCTCTCGGAGGGACTGCCAGAGGGAGGGCACCTCACCACCATTGATGTCAATGACGAGATGGAGCCTGTGATCCGATCGAGCCTCAGCGAGGCCGGTATCCACGAGAAGGTGACCAGCCTCATCGGCGATGCCAAGGAGCTGCTCCGATCTATGGATCTCTCCCTCTACGACCTGATCTATCTCGATGCGGATAAGAAGGGATACCCCGACTACTACCACCTTATCGTCCCAGCGATGAGACCGGGGGCGCTCCTCATCGCAGACAACACCCTCTGGGGTGGCAAGGTGGCGCAGAGCGACAGCCACGACCCTCAGACCATGGCGCTCCGCTCCTTCAATGACTTAGTCGCTGAGGACCCCTCCGTCGAGAAGGTTCTGATCCCACTCCGTGATGGTCTCACACTTATATATAAGAAAGACAAGATATGAATCCCATACGCACCGCACGCACTGCACGGATGATCCAGAAAGAGCTAAGTGAGCTCCTCCTCGCCGACACGAGACTGACCCGCGGCGTGATCATCAGTGTCACCGAGGTTAGACTGGCACCGGATCTCAGTTCCGCTCGCTGCTACCTGAGTATCTTCCCCGACGCTAAGGGGCCAGAGATCCTCAAGACCCTCCAGTCCAATACCTCCACCATCCGCTACGACCTCGGCAACAGCCTCGCCAGTCGCATGCGGGTGATCCCGGAGCTCTACTTCTACCTCGATCGGTCGGAGGAGTACGCCCGAAAGATCGACGAACTGCTGGACGCCAATCCCACACACGACTACACGAGAGACGAGGAGGCGGAGGGATGGATCTCCAGCCTCTACGAGGAGTAAGTAGGAGAGGACAACTATGGGCTCTGGATCGAGAAGCCTAAGCACGGCACTCTTCATCGCCTGGAGGTACTTTTTCTCCCGAAAGAGTACACAAGCCATACATGTGATCGCCATAGTCTCCGTCACCGCCATCGCCATCATCACGATGGTGATGGTGGTGGCACTCTCGGTCTTCAATGGCTTCGAGCGCTTCACGACTGACCAGTTTGCCACTCTCTGCCCCACCACAGAGATCCGCAGCGGTGACGGGCAGGACTTCGATCCCACCACGCTCTCCCTCCCTGAGGGGATCACTGCAGCGCCGGTCCTCGAGACGCAGGCACTCGCCAAGTGTGGAGAGAATGCGATGCCGGTGACCCTCCTCGGCGTAGACTCCCTCTATCCCCGGGTGGTTCCCATAGCAGATCACCTGGTAGGAGGAGACTTCTACACCGGGAGTGCCGAGTACCCATCTGCTGTACTCGGCGTGGGTGTAGCGGCACAGCTGGGTGCAGGCGTGGGGTACCAGACCCCTCTGACCATCGTCCTCCCCAAGCGACTAGGGCGCATGTCCACGATCCTCCCGCAGCGGAGCTTCGTCACCCGAGATCTCTACGTGGACGGAGTCTTCCAGGTGGACGATGAGTCGGCAGACGAACAGACGATCTACGTCCCGATCGAGCTACTGAGGGAGCTGCTGATGTACGGCGAGGATAGGGTCACCTACCTCGCCACCGACCACCCGGAGGATCGTCAGCTCACCTCCTCCATCGGTCCGGGGTACAAGATCCTCGATATCTATGAGCAAAATCCCCAGGCCTACCGCGTGCTGGAGATCGAGAAGTGGATCACCTTCCTCCTGCTCGTCTTCGTCTTGATCCTCTGCCTCTTCAGCGTTATCTCCACCCTCGGCCTCTTGATCGTGGAGAAGAGGGAGGACACCGAGGTACTCCTCTCTCTCGGGGCGACCCCCAGCACGATCGACAGCATCCTCCACCTGGAGAGCTACCTGCTCTCCCTCACCGGTCTTGTCATCGGCCTTACCACCGGTGTCCTATTGGTGCTTAGCCAGGCCGCCTGGGGCTGGCTCAAGCTCGGCGGCGACACGAGCCTGCTGCTGATCGATGCCTACCCGGTGGAGCTCCGCATCGGCGACCTCCTCTTAGTGAGCGGGATCATCCTCCTCGTGGGCTGGGTCAGCAGCCGGATCGCCTTCCGGCTCTTCAGGGAGAGGTAGGAGTCCCTCTCTTTTATGTGCAGGGCTGACGCGTTAGAGACTCGTCCATCAGCAGCGTAACGCATCCGCAAGGATGCCTGCTCCCTATACTTCGGAGATGAGCGATAAGAGAAACCACCCATCCGCCTGCCTAAGCATCAGCCTCTCGGACGAGCATCAGATAGCCTAACTGTAAGGCTCCAGCGCATCTGCCCTGCACCCCCAAACTAAACCCGGTATTAGTGATCACTAAACCCGGGTTTAGTGATCACTAATACCGGGTTTAGAATTCACCGAACTCTATCCAGCTCGATACGATACTCCCTGGTGCCGGGGATCCCTGACGGGATCCACCTCCCGCCGGCATAGGGGTGAATGCGGGATCGGTCGGGGGCGGGGTGAATGAGGAGGGGGAACAGCGGGGAAGCCCCTGCGGGACCGGGTGGGCGAGGTA
>NZ_CAKRLH010000172.1 GCF_934359325.1 uncultured Porphyromonas sp. | reverse complement strand
CTGACACTGGCAGCTCCCCTCGCCGCCCTGGGACAGGCGGAGGATGCGGGATGGATCAGAAACACCGCCATCAGCCCTGATGGTAAGGTGATCGCCTTTACCTACCAGGGGGACATCTTCACCGTACCGGTGAGTGGCGGCACCGCTACACAGATCACGTCTAATCCTGCGTACGACACGGCACCGGTCTGGAGTCCGGACGGGCAGAGCATCGCCTTCTCGTCTGACCGGGAATTCGGCACCTTCCACGTCTACCTCACCTCCCGTCAGGGCGGGCAGGCAAGGAAGCTGACCTACATCAATGGCAAGAGCCAGACGCCGGTCGCCTTCCTCGACGATGAGACGATCCTCTACGAGTGCGGCTATCGTCCTACTAAGGAGTCGGGTATCTTCCCCGGCGGATCCTTCTCACAGGTCTACCGGATCAAGACTAACGGCGGACGGCCACACCTCTTCTCTGCATTTACGATGAAGATGCCGTCGATCAATCGCACCGACGGACGGATCCTCTTTACCGACTTCAAGGGGTACGAGGATCCTCTGCGCAAGCACCACAAGTCGCCCGTCGCCAGAGATATATGGATGTGGACTCCGGATGGCAACATGGGCAAGTTTGCTAAGATCACTTCCTTCGAGGGCGAGGATCGCAATGCCATCTGGCTCCCGGGCGAGGAGGCTTTCCTCTTCCTGAGCGAGCGGGATGGTAACTTCAATGTCTACCGCGCCACTCTCGCTGACCCGGCCCACCCCACTCAGCTGACCAACTTTAAGAAGCACCCGGTCCGCAATCTCTCGATGGACAATAGTGGTAACGTCGCCTTCTCCTGGAATGGTCGGCTCTACTACATGCCCAAGGGCGGAGAGGCGAAACAGCTTCCGGTGCAGGTGATTGCCGACAACAGCAAGCAGGAGAAGCTCTTCCAGACTTACCGGACAGGCGCGTCTGAGGCCAAGCTCTCTCCTAATAATAAGGAGTACGCCTTTATCGTCCATGGCGATGTCTATGTCGCCAATATCGAGTACGGCACCACGAAGCGGATCACCAATACTCCGGAGCAGGAGCGTGACCTGACCTTCAGCCCCGACGGTCGCACTCTCGTCTACTCCTCTGAGCGTGAGGATCAGTGGAATCTCTACCAGACTACTATCAAGCGCTCCGATGAGAAGACCTTTACCTACGCTACCGAGCTGGAGGAGAAGAAGCTGACTCACGAGAAGGAGGTACCAGCCTTCCAGCCTGTCTTCAGCCCCGACGGCAAGAAGATCGCCTACCTAAGGGATCGCGCTGCAGTCTATTGCCTTGACCTTGCCAGCGGCAAGAGTACCGAGGTGCTGAATAAGAAGTACAACTACTCCTACTCTGACGGTGACCAGTGGTTTACCTGGAGTCCCGACTCGAGGCATATCCTGACCAACTTCATGGGCAATGGAGGCTGGAATAACGCCGATGTCGCCCTCGTCAAGGCGGACGGCTCCGGAGAGCTGGTTAATCTCACCGAGACCGGATACAATGCCGTTGGTGCTCGCTTTGTCCTCGACGGGAAAGCAATCGCCTACTACTGCGACTACGCCGGCTACCGCAGCCACGGCTCTTGGGGCTCTCAGACGGACATCTACCTGATGTTCCTCGATCAGGACGCATACGATCGCTTCCTCCTCGACAAGGAGGAGCGCGAGGTACTCCTGAAGGACAAGGATGAGAAGAAGGAGAGCGCAGATAAGAGCGACAAGGACAAGAAAAAGGGGAAGAAGGATAAGAAGAGCAAGGATGAGGACAAGGTAAAGCCTCTCATCTTCGACTTCTCCAATCGAGATAAGCGTATCGTCCGTATCACCCGCACGAGTGGATCTCAGTCTGACTTCGCTGTGACTCCCGAGGGAGACAAGTTCTACTACCTCGCCTCCTTCGACGGCAAGACCAACCTTTACTGTCTCGACCTCGCCGAGAAGGAGACTAAGGAGATCGTTGGCGACACCGGTAGCGGCTCTCTGGAGATGAGCAAGGATGGGAAGACCCTCTACCTCTTTGGCTACAACGGCTTCAAGAAGATCGAGGGCAGGGATATCACTCCCCTCACCTACTCTGCTCGCTTTGAGTACTCCCCAGCTAAGGAGCGGGCATACATCTACGACCATATGGTTAGGCAGGTGGAGAATAAGTTCTACGACGCTAATCTCCATGGCGTGGACTGGAAGGGCTACTCCGACAGCTATCGTGAGATCCTGCCCTTCATCAATAACAACTACGACTTCGCCGAGCTCTGCAGCGAGCTCCTCGGCGAGCTCAATGGCTCCCACACTGGCATGCGCTACTACGGTGGGTCGTCCACCATTCGTACCGCCTCACTCGGACTCTTCTACGACGACAGCTACGAGGGTGAGGGAGCAAAGATCACCGAGGTGATTGTGGGTGGTCCCTTCGACCGCGCCAAGTCGATTGCCAAGCCGGGAGTCATTGTCCTCAAGATCAATGGAACCACCATCTCCAAGGATCTCCCGATCGAGCATTACCTGAATGGACTGACCGGACAGCGTACGGTCGTGACGCTCAAGGATGAGAGTGGCAAGGAGGTCGAGGAGTCCGTCGTACCCATCTCACTCGGTCAAGAGTCGTCTCTCCTCTACGACCGATGGGTAGACCGTCGTGCAGCCCTGACTGAGAAGTGGAGCAACGGTCGCGTCGGCTATGTCCACATCGAGGGAATGGATAGCGGATCCTTCCGTCGGGTATTCAGCAAGATGCTCGGCAAGTACCGCGGCTGCGATGCGATCGTCGTCGACACGCGTCACAATGGCGGCGGCTGGCTGCACAATGATGTGGCGATCCTGCTTAGTGGCAAGGAGTACGCACGCTTCCAGCCGAGGGGACAGTACATCGGCTCCGAGCCCTTCATGCAGTGGTACAAGCCGTCCAATATGCTGGTGAGCGAGGACAATTACTCCGACGCCTACGGCACCCCCTGGACCTACCAGACTCTGAAGCTCGGCAAGCTGGTCGGCACCCCCGTGGCCGGTACCATGACTGCCGTATGGTGGGAGACACAGGTCAATGAGGACCTCGTCTTCGGCATCCCGCAGGTGACGATGACCGGGACGGACAACCTCGCCCGAGAGAACCGTGCCATCTATCCTGAGATCACGGTCTACAACTCCCCCGAGGACTTCCTGACCGACAATGACCTCCAGCTCAAGGCGGCCATCGATGACCTCATCCAGAGAGTAGACTCAGCTAAGAAGTAAGGAGTTACTCAGTTACTAAGGAGAGTGGCAGCACCCCGATCGAGGTGCTGCCACTCTCCTTTATATATAGGTACAAAAAAAGAGACTCTACAAGCGAATGTAAAGTCTCTGAGGGTGCCCAAAGAGGTTCGAACTCTCGACATCTGGAACCACAATCCAGCGCTCTACCAACTGAGCTATGGGCACCATAA
>NZ_CAKRLH010000171.1 GCF_934359325.1 uncultured Porphyromonas sp. | reverse complement strand
GGTCCCAAGCCATCCTCCAGCGACACAGTCAAGTGCCACTACGAGGGGGCTCGTATCGATGGTCAGATCTTCGACAGCTCTGTCCGTCGTGGTGAGCCTGCGACCTTCCCCGTCAATGGAGTGATCCAGGGCTGGCAGGAGGTGCTCCCGATGATGCCTGTTGGCTCCAAGTGGAGAGTGGTCATCCCAGAGGAGCATGCATATGGAAGTCATGGTGCCGGTCAGCTGATCGAGCCCTATATGGCTCTCATCTTTGAGATCGAGCTCCTCGGTATAGAAGGCAAGTAAGATCCCTGCACCCTCTCATTGAAGAAAAATATCAACACATTAAATATCACACAATCATCATGAAAAAGACCGTAGTAACCCTCCTCGTCGGCACTGTAGCCGCCATGGGAGTGATGACGGGATGTGGCAATGGTCAGGGGACCGCTAAGCTGGTGACCCCTCAGGACTCTGCTGCATACTTCTTAGGTCTCTCACAGACCATGCCCCTGCATGAGCAGTGGGACCAGTATCAGTATCAGGTGCCAGGTGACTCTGCATCCAAGAAGGACCAGTTCATCCAGGGCTTCCGTGATGCGCTCACCTCAGGTAGTGCCAAGGCAGCCTACTCCAATGGCTACCTCATGGGCTTCCAGCTCATTGACTCATGGGAGGGCTTCAATGCTCGCATCCCCGGTGACTCACTCGATAAGCAGAAGTTTATCGATGGTCTGATCGCCGGTCTCTCTGGCAAGGTGGATACGACCCTGACGATGGATGCCATCAATAACTACATGCAGGAGTACTTCGCCAATGCTCAGAAGATCGTCGAGGATCAGAATAAGAAGGCCGGTGCCGACTTCCTCGCTGCTAATAAGTCTAAGGAGGGTGTCGTAGAGCTCCCCAGCGGTCTCCAGTACCGGATCGACAAGCTTGGTGACGGCATCAAGCCCGCTGCCGAGGATACCGTCGTAGTTCACTATAAGGGGACTAAGCTGGACGGTACCGTCTTTGACTCCTCTTACGATCGCGGTGAGTCTGCGACCTTCCCTCTCACGGGAGTCATCCAGGGCTTTAGCGAAGGTCTGCAGCAGGTACCCGCAGGCTCCAAGGTGACCCTCTGGATCCCCGGCGAGCTTGCTTATGGTCAGCGTGGCTCAGGTGACCAGATCGGTCCGTATGAGCTGCTTACATTCGAGATGGAGCTTCAGGAGGTACGACCCGCCGCAAAGAAGTAATTAGAATATTGTGCCTGACTAAGGCATAGTGTCTTTGACGAAAGGGGTGTGTCGAAAACTCGACACACCCCTTTCGTGTTATTATTTTTTTACATTTGTAACGTGGTTATTGAGTTGCAATACCGGTTGCATAGATAGCCGATTACTTATCCCATTCGTTTCGTTAGCATTATGAAACAAGCATGTAACTTATCGATCCTGCTGATCGGGCTTATGATGCTTCTCTCAGGCTGTGGCTTGATGAAGCTCTTTACCTCGGAGCAAGGGGATGTCTGTATGGCTCGATTGGAGACCAAGGAAGGAGCCACCTACACCGGGTATCTCAGAATGCCCATGTCGGGCGACAAGGAGCTCAAGCTCTTCGATGACCTTGCTCTCAAACACTCCGCCGGAACTTTCAAGTCCGAGGAACTGAAAGGCATCGAGCTTAGCAACCCCAAGCAACCCGACTCGAGCTATCGCTTTGAGTATAAAAAGTTCTCCTCTTTCCTGCGAAGCAATACCGCATGGATGACTCTCGTAGATAGGGGGCCTGAGCTTACGGCCTACCTCCTTGCCTCTTCGTACAAGATTGATGAGAAAGGGGACATCTTCTTCATCGGCAACGAGCAGCGGATCATACGTGGTGGAGGAAGTATGGCTGTGGTAAAGCCCAGTTTCCCGCTATTCTTGGAGAAGCGCGGAGGTATCCTAAGAAAGGTAGCTCTGGTACACGGGGTCAACTATGAAGGATCTCAGTTTAGAGGCGGAGTGGTCAGATTTCTTGCCGATGATCCGGAGCTCTGTAGCTATGTGAGGGGACTGAAGTGGGAGTTTGAGGACATAGATAAGGTAGTGAAGTACTACGATCCTCATCGCAAGGGTGAGCTGGTCATTAGGGATGACCGGGGTCAAGTCCTCGCTCTGCCGCCACATAAGATGGTCACGGATGCGCTGTCGGGCGAGCTTATCTACACTGCGGATGTGGCTAAAAACCTTACACCACACTTTGGGATGGCCTCCTACCTCGGGCTCCGCTCATCACTCGGGACGTACTTCACCTATGGCGGGTCTGTAGGGTTCAATCAGCCGTGCCTCGTGGATGATACAGCACTGATAACGGAGGATCCGAGCTTCTTGATGAAAGATCGCAAGGAAGTGGAGGTGCCCCAGGAGTTCATCAAGCGAGTGACCCTTTTTAGCTTTAATGCTTATGCGGGTCTGCAGGTACCACTTGACCTGAAGTCTGTCTATGTCATTCCATCCCTGAGTGGATGTGTTACCGGTGACCTTCACTCCGACTACAGCCTGATTAGTGTTGGACCACTCGTCCGGTGCGACCTTGGCATCCCTCTGAAGTATGGGAATATGCTCTTCTTCGGTGCCGGATACAAGTATGGCTTCCCCATCAAGGATGCAGATGAGATGGCAGCGGACAACTACAAGAATGTGACTCCTTATGGCCAGTCTCATACTGTCTTCCTGACCATCGGTTATATGTATTGACCCGAAGATCTTCCTAAAATAAGGGAGCGAAAGAGACGTCTCTTTCGCTCCCTTATTAATTTTTGTGGCAGTAAGCTATTGCTGACGGATGGTGGCTCTGGAGATAAGGGAGTCTGTGCCCCTTTCGGTCGGATCAAGGGTCTCGAGGATCTCGGGGAGGGTCTCCACCCAGTCGATCTGAGGAGCGATCTCATCCATGGTGTAGCTTTCTCGGAGCCAGTCCGCAGTCCCGCTCAGGAGTAGGGTGATGAGGTCTTGTCGTAGCTCCTCTTGCACGCCATCAAGACCCTCCAGGACCAGCCAGGCTGCTCCCTCGGTGGAACCGTCCTCTAAGTCGGCAAATCGAGTAAATGCACCTATTCGAAGTCGTGGCTGGCGCTCAGGAGACTGTGCCAGTCCGGCCTCGGTGACGAGATCAGAGTAAAGCTGATCAGCCTCATCGTGAGCGTAGATCACCATCGGGAAGGACTCGGTATAGCCCTTGCTGGCAAAGAATCCGCTCCAGTCGGCTCGATTGAGCAGTCGGGTTGCGGACACGTTATTGGCGGTCAGCTGTGTGTCGCCCCATTTGTCGTCTATTTCTGTATCCATATCTATTGATTAAGTGTTACAAGGTACAAGATACTTCATTTTAGGGACTCTGGGTCAGCACTCCTATACTCACTTCGCCTAAGTATTAAGCTGAAAATGCGAATTAGCCGCCCTATGAAACAGTCAGGCGGGGGCTTGAAGTGTGAGGAAAAAAGTGTACCTTTGCCACCACTTAAGAGTACGGGATGTAGCACAGTTGGTAGCG
>NZ_CAKRLH010000170.1 GCF_934359325.1 uncultured Porphyromonas sp. | reverse complement strand
ATTATGTCACGAGTATGTCAACTGACCGGCAAAAAGGCGATCAAGGGCAACAGCGTGTCTCACTCTCACCGCAGTGAGAGGAGGACATTCAATGCCAACCTTTTTAACCGCAAGTTTTACTGGCCCGAGGAGGACTGCTGGGTACACCTGCGTGTCTCCGCCAAGGGTCTCCGCCTGATTAATAAGGTGGGTCTGGATGCTGCGCTCCGTAGTGCTGCATCGAAGGGTTATCTGGACGACTTCATCATTACCGATAAGGCCTGAGATTACCCGACGAGAGGATTTTGGACCACTACCCCTCACTTGTGATGCTGCGTGAGGCACTGTCCGTGAGAGTCCTTCCCTGATTTTTTGTAACCGCATAGATAGATCAATCACGATATGGCCAAGAGAAAGAAAGCCAAGAAAGCTAAAGGGAACCGTGTCCAGGTGATCCTGGAGTGCACGGAGATGAAAGAGAGTGGTCTGCCCGGTACATCACGCTACATCACTACGAAGAATAAGCGTAATACCACCGAGCGACTTGAGCTGATGAAGTACAACCCCATCCTCAAGCGCATGACCCTACACAAGGAGATTAAGTAATACAGAGATCGACTAGTACATTATGGCAAAGAAAGCGATATCAACCCTCCATGCCAGTGACGGCCGTACTTACTCCAAGGTAGTGAAGATGGTAAAGTCCCCCAAGACGGGTGCTTATGTCTTCTCGGAGCAGATGGTCCCCAACGAGATGGTCCAGGAGGTCCTTAAGGCAAAGTGACTTAGAGCTGACCCTCAGTCAGCCTATAGATAACAGAGCGAGCGTTAGCAGAGTTTTTCTCTACTTGCGCTTGCTTTTTTATGCTCTCTGAGGATCTGGTAGCAGTAACGTACTTGAGGGGTACTGAGTGATACGGAAAACCATTTAGCTCATTGAGAAGATGCGGAAACGAAGCGTCCCTCGCGGTTTGCACCACCAGCTTATCGTAGTGCGCTCGTAAGAGTCTTCTCCTACAGCGCGAAATACCCGGTAGAGGATGTAGAACGCACGTGGCAGGAGAAGTAGAGGCTGCCACCCCTTCACTTCGGCTGAGCGACAGTCACCTCACTTATCCGGAAGATTCAGCGGTGCAAATATAGCATCCCCGCCAGTCTGAGTTGTCTCAGAGAGTCTCTCTGTGTCTCTTTCTGTCTCTTCCTGGTCAAAATTGCGTTTTCTGCGGTCTGCGCCACATAGTAAATCGGCTATGCGAGAATCCTAAAGAAGCATTTAGTACCGGACCAAGCGGCTGTTGTTTTTCTACTTAGCACTCAAATGAATGTAAAGAGGTGTAAGGACTCGAGACGATGCCCACACTGTGGACATCGCCAGTCCATAAGGATATGTATGCCCTATCTTGTACATGCATATGGTTACACGATCAAGTGTGATAAATGCGGTTGCGACCTTGTTCCGGACTATTATCCTATTCCCTTCCCGGTCGGTTTTTTCACCGGATTCGCAACCATCATCGTCGTCGCCAGCTTTTGCCTTTATGTTCTGCATTGGTCATTACTAACATCGGCAGTAGCGTCGATAGCGATTCTATTGATTCCTCTTCTTATAGCGTGTTACACAGTTCTTCAGAGCATTACATTCAGGAATGTGTAACCCAATAGCTATGAATCAGTTTAGTTGTCTGATTATGTCTGTTCCTTTCGTTGATTGGCGAGGTGTCAGAGGTCGATGGTCAGACCGTCGTAGGCGGGGGCGATGCCGGGAGGGCAGAGGGCGCAGATCTCCTCATGGGTTCCGAAGTCGTGGTCAATGTGGGTGAGATAGGTCTGCTCCGGACCGATGCGGTGGATCACCTGTAGTGCCTCGTCGAAGCTCAGGTGTGAGGGGTGCTCGCGGATCCGGAGAGCGTTGATCACCAATGTGCGGATGCCCCTGAGGATCTCATAGCTCTCCTCGGGTAGGGTCTTGCAGTCGGTGATGTAAGCGAGGTCTCCGATGCGGTAGCCGAGGATCGGGAGCTGTCCGTGGAGCACGGAGAAAGGCAGCACATCCGCATAGCGCTCGTCTGCCACAGGCTCCCCGGGAGTGAGCGGGTGGAGCTCCAGTGTGGGCGAACCGGGATACTTCTTCGGTCCGAAGGAGTAGGGCATCACTCGGTGAAGCGCATCGATCACTCGTGGTAAGGCAAAGATGGGGAAAGTGTGGTGGTGATTGGAGAAAGCCCTCACGTCATCCATCCCGCCTATGTGGTCGTAGTGCTCGTGCGTGATAAAGATTGCGTCCAGGTGATCCAGATCCTCACGAAGCCCCTGCTGGCGGAAGTCCGGTCCCACATCGATCATAATCAGTCGACCTGCCGATCTGAGGAGAACGGCGGAGCGCAGACGCTTGTCCCGCGGATCGGTAGACCGACAGACCGGACAGTGGCACCCAAGCTGTGGTACCCCGCGAGAGGTACCGGTGCCGAGGAAGGTGAGTGTACTCTTCTCCATATCTCTCTACTCCTCCATCATCTGGTTGACCGAGCGCATCAGTATGCTCCGCACATACCGCACCTCGGGTCGTATTTCTATCCCGAAGCGCTCATTCACCTTAGCAATGATCAGGTCAGCAAGCCGTCTGATGTCGGCGGACTCGCCGTGGCTGTGGTTGATCAGCACGAGGGGCTGCTTGTCGTAGGTCCCCACCTTCCCATTTCGGTACCCCTTCATCCCCACCTGCTGGATCAGCCAGGCAGCTGGGATCTTGTGTCGGGTGCCGTCCTCGCTGTCGTAGTGCGGTACGTCGGGGTACTCGATCTGCAGCTTCTCCAGCTTCTCTGTGGTGACAAAGGGGTTCATAAAGAATGATCCCGCATTGGGTAGATCGGCGGGGTCGGGGAGCTTCGACTGTCGAATGGCGGTCACCTCCTCAGCAACACGGGCGGGAGTGAGGTCTTGCTCCTCTCTCAGACCGCTGAGTCCCTTGTACTCCAGACGTGGCTTGGGGACCTTGGAGAGCTTCAGTTCGATTGCCGTGACGACGGCAGAGACCATGGTCTCCTCCTTAAAGATCGAGTGGCGATAGCTGTACTTCGCCTCCGAGGCGGGGAGCTCGTGCGTGGAGCCGTCCCTCAGGTCGACATAGTGGATCGTGTCGAGTACGTCACAGATCTCAGCCCCGTAAGCGCCTATGTTCTGCACCGCTGCGGCACCGCAGTCGCCCGGGATGAGGGCGAGGTTCTCGATCCCCCACCAGCCCTTCTTCGTCGTCTCGGTGACCAGCTCGTGCCACTGCTTCCCCGCCTCCACGCGGAGCCGGACAGAGCTGTCGTCCTCCGAGACGATTGTGACGTCGGATCCGATATAGCGGAGGACGGCGCCCTTGAAGTCGCCATTGAAGAGTAGGTTACTGCCCCCTCCTATGGTGATGAAGGGCATAGTGCGGAAGTACTCGTCTCGTGCCAGAGTCCGCACATCCTCCTCGCTCTCGAGGGTGATGAAGAAGGCGGCTCGGACATCGAGACCGAAGGTATTGTGCTCCTTGAGCGGTTGATCCTGCGTGATGCGCATATGATGGTGGTCGTTACTTAGTCGA
>NZ_CAKRLH010000169.1 GCF_934359325.1 uncultured Porphyromonas sp. | reverse complement strand
ATTATTTAGTACATTTGTAGTCAGTTAGTACTACATTCACTGAACTTGATCGGCTCTTTTATCGGACTACAATTATGTCAGTAAGGGATTTTTGGCAGAGGGTGAGAGACTTCCTGAGCAAGGTTAATCCTCTCTTCCTCATGACTGGTCTATTTGCGGTTGTACTGGTGGTGCCGGGCCAGCACAGCATCTGGTCTCAGATCAAGACCTCCCGGCAGCTGAAGGAGAAGCAAGAGGAGTATCAGTATTATAAGGATGAGATCAAGAAGTCTCAGAAGCACCTCGACGAGATCAAGTACAAGCGTGACATGCTCGAAAAGTACGCAAGAGAGCGCTATCTGATGAAGGAGGAGGACGAGGATCTCTACTTGCTCACAGACCCGGACAAAAAGTAATGACAGACCTACAGAGTGGCGGTCAGAAGGGACCGCACAATACCATCAGCAGCAGCCTCTACCCGGTCGGCTTGATTGCCTGCGCCCTCGGAGCCATCCTCCATATATGGCTTCCCCTGGTTGGCGGCTGGACCCTCTTCGGAGGCGGACTCCTGATCATCATCAGCCACATCGCCGATGCTCGCCGAGTGAGTAACCTCGGCGTACGTGCCAAGCGACTGATGCGGATGAACTTCCTCGGCGCTGCCATGTATATGATCGCCGGGGGCTCCGCCGTCGAGGGCAGGAGCATGTGGATCCTCTTCTTTGTCATAGGCACAGTCTTCGTCGCCTATACGTTTTTTGCCCTCAGTCACACTGATAAAGAGAATAAACTATGACTCGTCAGCTGGTCATCATACCTACCTATAATGAGATAGAGAATATCCGCGCCATCACGGCTGCGGTACTGGAGCTGAGCGATCCCTCCTTCGACATCCTCGTCGTGGACGATGGATCGCCCGATGGCACCGGTGCCGAGGTTACCAAGATTGCGGAGGAGCAGCCGGGTCGGGTCTTCCTGCTCAGCCGCAGCGGTAAGCAGGGACTGGGGACAGCCTACATTGCCGGCTTCAAGTGGGCTCTCAAGCACGACTACGACTACATCCTGGAGATGGATGCCGACTTTAGCCACGACCCCAAGTCTCTCCCTAAGCTCTATGAGGCGTGCCACAGCGGAGGGGCTGACGTGGCGGTGGGGTCGAGGTACCTGACCGGGATCAATGTGGTCAATTGGCCCCTCGGTCGTGTGCTGATGAGCTACTTCGCCTCCCTCTACGTCCGTACGGTCACGGGGATGAAGGTTTATGACGCCACAGCCGGCTTTGTCTGCTACCGAGCCGAGGTGCTTCGGACGATCGACCTGGACAAGATCCACTTCAAGGGGTACGCCTTCCAGATCGAGATGAAGTACACCGCGACGCTCTGTGGCTTCAAGATACAGGAGGTGCCGATCATCTTCGTAAATAGGCGACTTGGTGTCAGCAAGATGAGCTCCGGGATCTTTGGCGAAGCCTTTTTCGGTGTGCTGAAGATGCGCTACTGGTCACTCACCCATAAGATACCCAAGACTACAGGATATGAGAAGAGACGAGAAGAGACTACTGATCCACAACGCTGAGATCGTCAATGAGGGCGAGTCCTTCCGCGGCTCTATCCTCATCACTGGGGAGCGCATCACGGATATCGTCCGCGAGGATGAGCCCCTACCCTCTGCCGACGAGACCATCGAGGCGGAGGGGCTGCTCTGTCTGCCGGGAGTAATCGATATGCATGTCCACTTTCGGGAGCCGGGACTGACCGCCAAGGGCTCGATCACCTCAGAGAGCGGTGCTGCTCTACTGGGAGGGGTCACCTCCTATGCGGAGATGCCCAATACCCTCCCGCAGACCATCACACTGGAGACCTGGGAGGATAAGATGAGACGCGCCGAGGAGGAGTCGATGGGGAATTACTCCTTTATGTTCGGCGCTACGAATGAGAATGTCGACCTGCTCTCAAGGCTTGATCTGAAGCACACCCCGGGGGTGAAGGTCTTTATGGGCTCCAGCACCGGCAATATGCTGGTCGACGCTCCGGAGACACTCCGACGGATCTTTGCTGAGTGTCCTACACTGATCTGCATCCATAGCGAGGATGAGGGAATCATCCGGGCCAATAAGGCGAAGTATACAGCACTATACGGAGACGACCCGGAGGTAAAGTTTCATCCCCTCATCAGGAGTCGCGAGGCGTGCTATGAGTGCAGTAGGCGAGCGGTTGCCATGGCGGAGGAGACAGGGGCGAGACTTCATATTCTCCACCTCTCCACGGAGGACGAGCTGTCACTGCTGAAGCCTCGTACTGCAGAGGGATTTAGGAGCAAGCGGATCACCGGTGAGGTCTGCGTGCACTACCTCTGGTTTACTGACAAGGACTACGAGCGACTTGGGGCAAGGGTAAAGTGGAATCCCGCCATCAAGACTGAACACGACCGAGCTGCCCTGAGATCCGCCATTAATAGCAGTCTCGTCGATGTGGTTTCGACTGACCACTCTCCCCACCTGCCGGAAGAGAAGGTGGGTGGCGCACTCGGTGCCAAGAGCGGTGGACCGCTGGTGCAGTTTTCCCTACCCCTTATGCTGGAGCTTGTCCACGAGGGAGTCTTCCCGATCGAGCGGGTTGTGGAGTACATGGCGCACAATCCCGCCCTACTCTACGGCATCGAGGAGCGAGGATTTATCCGTAAGGGCTACTATGCCGATCTGGTGCTGGTAGACCCTCATCAGAGTACCACAGTGACGAAGGAGGTGATCCGGAGCAAGTGCGGCTGGAGTCCCTTCGAGGGAGAGACCTTCCACACCAGCGTGGTCGGGACGATACTCAATGGAGCTCCGGTGGTGAGAGGAGGAGTGCTCAATGAAGAGCTAGCTCTCCACTCAAAGAGAGCTCTCACCTTTGGCAACCGTCTTACGAGATGAACCGGAGGAGCCTCTTACATACCCTTGCAGTCTGCTGCCTGCTGCTCCTCTCCCGCGGAAAGGCACTGGGACAGATCGACATAGACAAGCAACTTCGGGACCGTATCATCGCCCCGGACTCATTGCTCAATGACGACACCGATGCCGATCGGCATGGGACGCTCGAGAGTTACTATCTGACCGGTCGCACGGGAGACCTAAGACCGGCACCCCTTGATACCCTCAAGCTCAATTCGTTCCGACGGGAGCACATCGAGGGCAGGAGCATCGCAGAGAGCTACTTAGGCACTTATGCAGGGCCCTATCAGTCTAAGGTCTACTTCGATCAGCCGATCGACCAGTGGGGAGACTTCTACTACCTGGCGCCCTACTTCCACCTCCTCCGGAGAGGGACCATGGCGAGGTACTTCGACACAAAGGTTCCCTACACATTCCTCAGTGTGCAGAAGCTGGGCGGATCCAATGAGCTGGAGCAACTTCTCCATGCCCTCTTTACGACAAACCTTGGTCCCAATGTCAATCTCGGCGGTGAGGCTGAGATAGACAAGGCCAATGGGGTTTACAATAACACCGCCTCGCAGTCGCTTACGTACCGTATCTTCGGCTCCTACACCAAGGGGCGGTATGAGCTCTTTGCCGAGGTGGGGAATACCAACGTCATCAATCAGGAGAATGGCGG
>NZ_CAKRLH010000168.1 GCF_934359325.1 uncultured Porphyromonas sp. | reverse complement strand
ACCACCTCAAAGTAGCTCGTCAATATCAGACTGCATAAAATTTCTACCCAAAAAGTTTGGTGGTTAGCATAAATAGCTGTGATTAGTAGTTATGCTCTTACGCGGTCTGTGTTTCCTCAACCCAGTGGTTGGAGATGACTACCCCCGCTACACTATCGTAGCATTCGTCGTCCACCAAGACCGAGATGGAGTCCTCACCCCACTGGATCTGCTCAATATTGCCGTGGCCGAGTAGGGTGGTGTAGTCACCCTGTCGGAGGGAGACGCTGTACTCCTGCAGCCGGTGGTAGTCCTCCCGCGAGAGGATCTCATGGTTGCGGATCTTCCTGACCAGCGCCTTACCCTCCTTCATATAGGGAACGATGACTGGGAAGGTCCCCTTGTCATCGATGAGCTTGAAGTGCTCAGCCGCAGACTCAAAATTAATGTACTCAGAGTCCTCTGTCAGATCTTGAGCAATGCTCTGTGTGTCAAAGTTAGTGATCCTGGCAAAGTATCTACGGTAATATTCGGCGATTACTTCAGGATCGGTTGGACTTGTTTTCTTCTCCGATAGTCTAGGAAGTAGATCATTTGTCGCATTGCAGCCTCGAGCGAGGTTCTCAAAGGGCCTACTGCCATCAGTGAGACTGAAGACAAAGACCTGTCCGCGTTGTTCCATTTTTCCCTCACGATTGCACCGCCCGCCCGCCTGTATGATCGAGCCGAGTCCGGAGTGGGCTCTCCAGACGCAGGGGAAGTCGAGGTCAACCCCTGCCTCAATGAGTTGCGTAGAGATGACCTTGGTCGGCTCCCCCTCTCTCATCCGCTCCTTGATTGTCTCGATCGCCCTTCGTAGGTGTGCAGAGCACATCGACCGCGAGAGGTGGATCACCTCGTCTGCGTTGACCTTCGGTAGATCTCTTAGGGCGCGATACACTTGACCGGCATCCTTCCGGCTATTGACGACGCAGAGGACGGAGTGTTCTGCAGCCAGTCTCTCGGCTAGCTCCTGCGAGGTCACCGTCTGTGGCTCCAAGTGGTAGTCGACACGATCAAATGGGGCAAAGTACCTCGCCTCTCTCGGCACTAGATCGCCCTTGATGACAAGAGGGAGATATTTTTTCCCTTTAGTATTTGGCGAGTTCAAGTCCTCGTCGTATACCGGCTGAGTGGCACTGCAGCAGAGTATGGAGCAGTGAAAGGCCTCGGAGAGCGTATCTATGGCGGAGAGTATGGGACTCAGAAAGCCCTCGGGAAGAGCCTGCACCTCATCCATAGCGATGACAGAGTTGGCGATGTTGTGTACTTTACGGCACTTGGCGGGCTTGGAGTCGAAGAGGCTCTCGAAGAACTGGACATTCGTCGTCAGGATGATGGGGGCATCCCAATTCTCTGTAAGGAACTTCAGTCGGGATATCTGCTCATCGCCACTGTCGCCTTCGCCCTGCTGCTCCACCACGACCTCTGAGTGGTGCTCCAGGATATTCTCTTTGCCAAAGATTTCTCTGAAGACCATCGCTGTCTGGGTGATGATAGAGGTGTAGGGGATGACGTAGATGATCCGGTCGTGGTGGTTACGGATCGCCATCTCAAGCGCCCACGCCATGGAGGAGATGGTCTTACCCGCTCCGGTGGGGAGCGAGAGGGTGTAGATGCCGGGATCACTCTCTGCACCGTGGGTCCGACAGCTCTCTAAGAAGTATGCTCGCGCCCGATTGACAGGTGTATCGGGGGCTGATCTGAAGCTCTCTGTCTTCGCCATCAATCGCTCTCGAAGGGTATTGAGTGAAGCGTAGTTGCCCCTTATCCGTAATCTCTCCGCACTGAGATCCGGAGTCATAAATTGCTCGGTGTCCAGTCGGTCGGCGTCCACGAGGGCGGAGAAGAGCATGCGGATCGCCATCTGTAGATCGTAGGGCTCGCCTACATCATCGCAATCGGTCGTCCCGAGATCCTCAACGCTTGTGAGCTTCTCACACGCGTCACACCACCTCTTATGCTCTCCGTGGCGCAGCCGTCTCTCCATTTCATTATGGTCGTAGAGTCCACGATGATGACCGCTGATGCAGTAGGCAAGAGTGTCTGCAATCATGGGGTCGTCAAATAGTCGCCGTGCCTCTATGGCACCCACTATGGCGTGCGGTGCCTTGGGGGGCACCTTGCCGGACGGGTTAGCTCCAGAGGCGGCGAGGATGTATCTCTGGAAGTCCGGTCTGTACTTCCCGAAGTCGTGAAGTAGGCCGGCATTGTAAGCTAAGTCTTTCAGCCCACAGGAGTCCTCATCCTCGTATATCAGCTCTCGTGCCAGTCTCGCCACGTTAAGGCAATGCTCCTCAATGCTTTGCTCCACATAGCATCCCTTTTCCTCTACTCTGATATGCGCTAAATGTGGTTCCATATAGTACATAATAGATTACACGGCAAATGTACGACTTTGTTTCATACACGAAAGGTTTGGCTAATTGGCTAATTCGCATTTTGATGTGCTGGGATGGGGAGGTCAGGGAAATTGGGTTTGTTGATGTGGGGCGTCAGGAGAAGTGGAGGGCGATGCGGTAGAGAAAGAAGTCGGTGTTTCTGACTCCGTAGTTGGCGCTGACGATGCGCCGGAGATTTTGGTTGAGAGCCTCCGCCTTGGCGTTGCTCTCCCTGCGGTAGAAGTACCTCAGAATGGGGGTGGAGTTTGACCGGAGGAAGTTGGCGATGTTGCGTATCTCCTCCACCTTGCTCTCCATTCCTTCCTTAGTGATGAGCATAAGATCCTCCTCCTTTATCTTGTACTTCCGATCGCTGTACCGCGGCCGTATCGGCTCGTACCACTTCCGGATCCTTAGGCAGTATTTGTAGGCTTCTTCGATCTCTGAGAATTGCTTGAAGAGTAACTTCGCCCGCTCCTGTTGGTCGTCGGTCCATTCCGTATTGCGCTTAAAAAGGAGACCCTTCGATCGGTGCAGGGGCTGCTTGAGGGTGTCTTCGTTGGAGAACTTTTCCTGTAGGGTCAGCTGTTTCTGTACCGTCTATTCTTCTTTCGCTCCAGGGCATGGATCGCCTGTCGGTGGCGGATGCGTACACTCATCTTGGTCTTTACCGGAAACTTTGATAGGATCTGGCGAAGCTCAGAGGTCCTGGGTGTATCCGCCATCAGTGCGATCTTGCTCGTCTCCCGGTTGCTGATGATCGTGTAGCAGACACCATCAATCTTCTTCTCGTTGATCGCCATACGGGATCCTACGTTTGACTCCTTGAGGATCGGCACCCTTATCTTTTTTCGTCCGCCCTCTCGCCGGACCTCTATGTCGTCTTGGCAGAGCCTGCCGTCCCGCTCAGCCTCCCTGAAGCCACTCAGGTAATCTCTTTTCCCTCCCCATCCCGGCACATCAAAATGCGAATTAGCCCCAGGTTCTGAGTGGTTGTTTCCTCACTATTCAACGGGAATAATGGCTACCTTTGTAGAAGTACAAGATTTATCCAATATGAGACGACTATTATCGGTGATCCTCGTGATCGCTTCGCTCCTCGCAGGGGGCGTCGTGTCGGCACAGCAGCCTACACAGAGCCTGACCGTGGGAAGCTTCAATCTTAGGTATATCAATGACCACGATGGCGAGAATATCTGGGCCAATCGCTGTCGGA
>NZ_CAKRLH010000167.1 GCF_934359325.1 uncultured Porphyromonas sp. | reverse complement strand
TACGTTCACGAGTTTAGGAGCTTAATAAAGTCATCAAAAAAGAATTCGGTATCCATCGGGCCTCCGTGGCACTCGGGGTGGAACTGGACCGCGAAGTACCTCCCGGACTCGTGGATGATACCTTCGTTGGAGCCATCGTTGAGGTTCTCAAAGTAGGGACGCCAGCCTACCGGAAGCGTGTCACTATCTACGGCAAAGCCGTGATTTTGGCTGGTGATAAAGCACTTATCTGTACCACAGAGACGCACCGGCTGATTGGCTGAGCGGTGACCAAACTTCATCTTCTTCACCTTGGCACCGATGGCAAGCGCCATGATCTGATTTCCCATGCAGATCCCCCCTATAGGCTTTTCACCGCTCTCAATGACCTGTCGTACATGATCAATGAGGGCGGTGCACTGCATCGGGTTACCCGGTCCGTTACTGATGAAGAGGCCATCGTAGTCCATCTCAGTGAAGTCGTAGTCCCAGGGAACGATCGTGAGGTCAACATCGCGGTCGAGGAGCATCCGGACGATATTCTCTTTAGCGCCACAGTCCACGAGGACCACGCGCTTGGCACCACTCTTAGGTAGATGGACCACCTCGGGAGTGGAGACCTCAGCAACGAGATTGACCTCGTCGGTCTGGAAGAAGTCTATATCCTGATCGTCCACCACCAGCTTACCGATGAGCGGACCATGGTCACGGATTTCCTTGGTGAGCTCCCGCGTGTCGACACCAGAGAGCCCGACCACGCCATGGCGCTCAAGCGCATCGGAGAGAGACTCTGCGGCATTCCAGTGCGAGTAGTCATCGGTGTAGTCGTGGACGATGAGAGCCAACGGGTGCAGCTCACTACTCTCGAGATAGAGAGCCAGATTGGTGGCAGGATCTACATCCTCCGGCGGGAATCCGTAATTGCCAATGATCGGGTATGTGCAGACAAGCATCTGACCCATGTAGGAGGGATCAGTGAGAGCCTCGGGATAGCCGGTCATGCTGGTATTGAAGACAACCTCTCCGCTGACACTCTTATCGGTGGCGCCGAAGAGAGTCCCCTCGTAGCAGGTCCCGTCCTGTAAGATGAGCTTACCTTTCTTTTTCATGGTCGCTATATGGTTTCGTGTATCTCTTATCTTCTGTAGTCCTCTTCGTAATAGTCGATGAAGGCTTGATTAACTAAGCGCATACCACCCGGTGTGGGGTAGTCTCCGGTGAAGTACCAGTCCCCTGGATTGTCAGGGATCGCCTTGTGGAGACCCTCGATACTCTGGAAGACAATGTCGATCGGGCAGGTAACCTCGGCAGGTCGCATCAGCTTGATCATCTGCTGATTGAGCTCCTCGACACTGAAGGGCTCATAGATCTCCTTGACGAAATTAGTTCGTCTCACCTCCTCACTACCCATGAGAGACTTGATCCTCTCATAGAGCTCACCAATCCGATCCTCCATGCCCCGATCCTTATGGAGTGCAATGGCTGCGCGGAAGGCGACGAACTCCTCCATCCGACTCATGGCGATACCATACCAGTCCGGGTAGCGTATCTGAGGAGCGGAGCTGACGATCACCATCTTGCGCGGTCCGAGTCGATTGAGGATGCGGATGACACTCTCCTTGAGAGTCGTCCCGCGGACGATGCTGTCATCGATCACGACGAGATTGTCCTCTCCACGGCGGATAGAGCCATAGGTGACGTCGTACACGTGAGCCGCCAGCTCATTACGTGATGCACCCTCTGTGATGAAGGTCCGCATCTTGATGTCCTTTATCGCCACCTTCTCCGAGCGAATGCGCTTCCGGAGGATGTCGCGGATCCTCTCCGAGCTCCTATTCTCCGGCATCTCCAGCAGCTCCTGCTTCCGTCGGTCGAGGTACTCCTCGAGCCCCTGAAGCATCCCTTGGTAAGCCACTTCAGCGGTATTTGGGATAAAGGAGAAGACTGTATTGTCCAGATCATAGTCCACCTTCTCAAGGATCTCCGGCACAACAAAACTCCCAAGAGCCTTCCGCTCATGGTAGATATCGATGTCACTCCCGCGGGAGAAGTAAATCCGCTCAAAGGAGCACGCCTTATTCTCCTGAGGCTCGATCACCTGCTCCAGATGGACATGCTCCCCACTACGGTCGATCGCAATGGCCTGTCCTCTCTCGAGCTGATGCACCTTGTCGAAGGTGAGATTGAGCGTCGTCTGGATCACAGGCCGCTCGGAGGCAACTACGAAGATCTCATCATCGTAGTAGTAATAGGCGGGACGGATACCCCAGGGGTCGCGCACCGCATACATCTCGCCACTACCGGTCATGCCGCAGAGGACATAACCTCCGTCAAACATGGGTCCGCACTCCCTCAGAGGCTGTAGCGCATCGATATGATCCTCTATGTCCTCCGTGATATCCATACCCTGTAGCCCCTTTGCCACACTATCCGCATATCGGCGCTCCACCTCTCGATCAAGTCGATGACCAAGGAGCTCCATAAGCACGCGCGTGTCTGAGGTATCGCGAGGATGTTGTCCGCGAGCGGTGATGTACTTGAATATATCCTTGACTGTAGTGAGATTAAAGTTCCCACACATGGCGAGCGTCTTGGCCCGCCAGTTATTACGTCTCAGCGCCGGCTGGAGGTACTGCATGCCGGACTTCCCGGTCGTGGAGTAGCGGAGATGCCCCATATAGCACTCACCAATATAGGGAGCCGCCTCAGCGTAGAAGCGGTCGTCCGCCTCCTCGTCAGAGATTGCCTCGTCGATGGAGTGATGTATGGTATTGAAGATCTCAGAGATAGCGCCCGAGCCGAGAGCTCGCTCCCTATAGAGGTACTCCGTTCCCACAGGGGCCTGAAGCTTGACGCAGGCGACACCCGCCCCATCCTGTCCACGATTGTGCTGCTTCTCCATCATCAGGTAGAGCTTATTGAGACCATAGCGTCTGGTGCCATATTTCTCCCAATAATACTCGAGAGGCTTCCGGAGTCGGATAAGGACCACTCCACACTCGTGCTTAAGTTGCTCCATACCTATATATGTGAGGCGCTTTATTGTTTTTAGACTACTTATTATGCTGCAAAGGTAGAGAAAATAATGCCACTTTGCTCTCCTCTCCAAAGCTCTTCCAGAGCAAATCCTCCCAGCCGCAAGCCCCCTCAGACTAATATCGGTATTAGTGATCACTATAGTCGGTATTAGTCGACACTAATACCGGTAATAGTTAGCTCTAATACCGGTAATAGAAGTACCGGATCACTAACTACTGAGAGTCAGACTTTTGCAACGCACCTCCCGGAGGCTCTCATAACTGCCGTATTCGTCAGACAGCCTGAGACGGTAGATGGGAATGCAAGTGCCCTTATTGCCTACCAAATGAATTCCGTCCAAAGTCTAAGGAGCACCAAACCCAATATATCGGATGAAGATTAAAAAATAGGTAATTTTGTGCCGTTATGAGACTACGTACCTATATAATAGCCGGAGTAGCTCTACTCATCTCGACAGTCTGCTCAGCGCAGATTGCCACACCGGGCTCCAGCCCTATAGGGCTTGGGGGTGAAGTAAAGATGCGGAGCATGCTCCACCTGCCTGTGTCTCGACTCGGCACATTTGACAGAGACTCTGCTCTGCTTGCGATGGAGGCAGCGGACAAGGAGTCTCTCAGGCTCTACCTCTTTGC
>NZ_CAKRLH010000166.1 GCF_934359325.1 uncultured Porphyromonas sp. | reverse complement strand
TCTCCATGCCGCGGATGACACTGGGGGATAACCTCCTGAAGCGCCCTTGGATACGGACGCTGGTCAAGCTCTGTGATGCCGTGGTGGTGAAGCGTGGGCTGCCGGTTCGCGAGACTCTGATGGAGTCGAAGCGCCTCTCGGAGTATATCCGTACCGCTGTGGAGCAGGGAGAGGAGCATGTCTGGCTGGCACAGAGGGATGGTCGGGCGAAGGACTCCAACGACACCACCCAGCCCGGTCTGCTGAAGATGCTGACGCTGAGCGCCCCAAAGGGGGCATCGATCGCTGAGTCGATCGAGAGCCTCCACCTGGTGCCGATGGCGATCTCCTATGAGTACGACCCTTGTGATGCACTCAAGGCGGTGGAGCTGCTTGCCCGCCGGCGCGATCCGGACTACCGGAAGCAGCCGACAGAGGATCTCGTCAGTATGCGCACCGGCCTGAGTGGGAGGAAGGGGCGCGTCCACATCAAGGTGGGCGAGCCGCTGCATGACCTCGTCTCGCTCTACGAGCCGGAGGCAAGTAAGAATGAGCAGCTGGCTGCCATCGCACGGGAGATCGACCGGCAGATCTTCCTAAACTACCGCTTCTATCCCTCCAACTACATCGCCTACGACATCGTCCGCGGTGGAGACCAATTTGACTCCATGTACAGCCGTAAGGAGCGCCTGCTCTTTGAGCTCTATGTCGAAGAGCAGATGGATGCTGCCAAGGTGGCGACCAAGGATCGAGAGGAGGTGGCACATATGATCTTTGACGCTTATGCCAATCCTCTGGTCAATAACCTCATCACGCGCAAGATCATCCGCAGATAAGTTTTACTAAGAAAGATATTAAGCTCCATGAGTTGGTTTGAGTGCAAAGTCACTTACGAAAAAGAGATCGCCGAGTCAGGCAAAGTCCAGAAGGTCCACGAGTACTACCTCGTCGATGCCCTCACCTTTACCGAGGCGGAGGAGCGTATGAGCGGAGAGATGGAGAGTCGTGGTCCCTTCCGGCTCGACAGCGTCAAGAAGGTCAATTACTCGGAGACGTTCTTCAATAACGGACAGCTCTTCTACAAAGCGAAGGTGGGATTTATCCAGCTGGACGAGAAGAATGGCGTGGAGAAAAAGAAGTACACCTATATGCTGGTGCAGGCGAATGACTTTAGGGACGCTCTCGAGGAGCTGGAGAAGCAGATGAAGACGACGCTTGCCGACTGGACCATTGCCTCGATCGCTGAGACCCAACTGGTGGACGCCTTCCGGTACGAGGCTCCGGAGACTAAGCCCGCCGAAGCGCAGTAAGAGAGATCATCCTATGAGCACCATTGCCGATCGCATAGAGGCACTGAGGGGAGAGCTGGGAGAGCAGGTCCGCCTCGTCGCTGTGTCGAAGTATCACCCCATTGAGAAGCTCCGCGAGGCGTACGATGCGGGGCAGCGTATCTTTGGCGAAAACCGCGTGCAGGAGATGGTGGCGAAGCAGCCTGAGATGCCCGACGATGTGCAGTGGCATCTGATTGGGACGCTTCAGCGAAATAAGGTCAAGTACATTGCCCCCTTTGTCGACACGATAGAGAGTGTCGACTCGGCCAAGCTCCTCAAGGAGATCGAGCGTCAGGCTGTGCTCCAGGAGCGCCCCGCTGAGCGGGGACCGATACGGTGTCTCCTCCAGATCCATATCTCGGGTGAGGAGACGAAGCATGGACTGGATGAAACGGAGCTGGATGAACTCCTGAAGTCGGGGCTGATCAACGATTGCCCTCACGTGGAGGTGGTCGGGCTGATGGCGATGGCCTCGCTGACCGATGATATGGAACTGGTGGAGCAGCAGTTTGTCCGCATGCAGGAGCTCCTCGGTGAGGTGCGCGACCGGTACTTTGCTGACCAGCCCTCTTTCCGCGAGCTCTCCATCGGCATGTCCCAAGACTATAAGATCGCCCTTAGGCATGGTGCGACGTATGTGCGCATTGGCACGGCGATCTTTGGCCCTCGTGAGTACTGACTTACGTAGGGTAGCAAATGATTTTTTTATCCATAAATAGCACAATCAATCATGAAGAAGACAACTACAATCCTCGCAACATCCGCCCTCGCCCTCAGCGTCTCGCTCAGTGGCTGTGGCTTCCTCCAGAAGATGGATAAGACCGTCCTTGGTGCTGGTACCGGTACCGCCGCAGGTGCCGCCATCGGTGCCGGCATTGGCAATACGGCAGGTAATGCCGGAGCAGGTGCCCTCATCGGTGGTATCGTCGGCGGCGTCGCTGGCGGCTTCATCGGCAATCATATGGAGAAGCAGGCTAAGGAGCTCGAGAAGGCTGTCCCCGAGGCAGAGGTGGAGCGTGTCAATAATGGTGAGGCGATCCGTGTCACCTTCGACAGCGGTATCCTCTTCGGCTTTGACAACACCGCCCTTAGTCCCCAGTCTCGGGAGGCACTCACCCGCTTTGCGGCTAATATGAATGCCAATCCGCAGACCAACATCCGCATCATCGGTCACACCGATAGCACCGGTAAGCATGAGTACAACGTGGGTCTCTCCAAGCGTCGCGCTCAGAGCGTAGTGAACTTCCTCCGCGAGCAACAGGTCTCCAGCACCCGCATGACCCTCGATGGTGTAGGTCCCGACCAGCCCATCGCTGATAACGGCACCCCGGAGGGTCGTGCCAAGAACCGCCGCGTGGAGGTCTTCATCCTGCCAAGCCAGGAGATGATCAACGAGGCTAAAGCCGAGGCTGCCAAGCAGAAGTAAGTCGGCTGCTCCTTCGGACGACCCTTTTCATAGAGTGCGTGTCCGAGCAAAAAAAAGAAGGGAGAGCAGATCCTCAGTGGGTCTGCTCTCCCTTATTAGATGAATGGTGGAGGACTGGGTTACTCACTTTGCGTGACAGTAAAGGATGGTCCCCATACTATGGCCAAAGCGAAAAAGTAGATGGATCGCGGCTTCCCGGTCTTATTCTCCTCAGCGGTCACGGTGACGGTGCGGGTGTCCTTGGAGATGCAGAAGGTGATCCACTCATAGTGGATGACCTTGGAGCCATCCTTCGTGGTGCTGATCTCCATCTCGTCCTTTGTCAGCTCTCTTTCCCTGACCTTATTGACCGTGGTGGCTGATGGATCCTGCTCGTAGACTACAAGTGTGTGGAAAAACCATGGGTTCTTCTTCAGAACCACCTCGTTAACCTTGGTCCCTCCGGTCCGGTCAAAGTCTATGACCTCCTGCTTGATCCTGGGCGTCTGACTGGTGTCGTCGCACCCGCAGGCGAAGAGGAGCAGAAAGCAGACCGAGGCTGCCCACCAAAAATAATGTTTCATATGTTGTTCTTTACTTCTGTGACTTGGCAATAGGAGCAGGTGAGCAGTGCTGGATCATTCGCTCCCGTGTCCTTTATTATATCCCAGTATCGTCGACGTACTGTCAGTAGTCATACGAGTATGCGAAGTTACGTCATTTGAGGTGCAACTGCAATGGTATGAGGGGGACGAGGCAGCCTTGCTTACGAAAAGGGAGAGCAGATCCTCAGTGGGTCTGCTCTCCCTCATTAGGTGGTGTGCCTGCTCCGATCAGAACATCGGGAGCTGGTAGATAAAGCCGCAGAGCAGCTTATTGGTGGAAGCGGTGGTGTCCGCAATGTTGTCCTTGAAGTTACGACCCACGTAGGTGAGGAAGAAGTGGAGATTGCCATCCTCCATCGGGTAGTACTCCACGCCGGCGAAGTAGCCGAG